>CAJFJY010000001.1 GCA_904384205.1 uncultured Clostridia bacterium
AATGTATAGAAAAAGAAAACAATATTGTAATACATATATGCACAAAGCAAGTAGAATGATAGTAAATTATGCAAAAGAAAACGAATGCGACAGAATAATCATAGGAAATATAAAAAATATAAAGCAAGAAATGAAAAACAATAAAAGAATTGAAGATGATTGGAAAACAGAAGAAAGTTCAAGTGATAATACTATATATAAATATTATTATCCCACTAGTAATACAATGATAATGGTAATGTTTGAAAAAGATGGTAATTATGGAGATAATTCAAATATAGATAGCATATTTTTAGATAGCTATATATCTGGAATGAATTTAGAAGATAAAGATATTATTAGTCAAGAAATAAAAATAATAAATAATGTTAGGTGTGGAGTTATTAGGTGCTATATTAATGACTATGAATTTATACAATATATTATTCTTAACAATAATGAAGCTTATGTATTTAGCTTTGCACAAGCAAATAATTTGAATGACAAAAATATTGAAGTTATTGAAAATATCATAAAAAAATCTGAATTAATAATAGACGTAGAAAATCAACAGCAAGTAGAGAATGGAGAAATAAATGAAGAAGTAACACAAGAAAACAATTCAAATACTAATACTAGACAACAAGAGGTTAATACTGAGCAAAAAAATACTAATTCAAATATCAATACGGCATTAACAAATAATTCAAAAAACACAAACACACAAAACAATAAAGAAGCAAATAATGCAACAAGTAATGAAAACACAAATCTAGTTGAAACACCACAAAAGCAAGAACAACAAATTAATATTTCTAATAAATACCAAACCATATTAAATGAATACAGTCAAAAATTAAAAAGCAGAACACCTTCATTAATCACAGAATATAAAAATGAAGCATCAAAAAATACTAATGGTTTAAATGGTTTAGCAACAATATGTAATAACAAAGTTTCCATATTAGCAGAAATTTCAACTGAAGGAATAGGAAAAATGGCAGATATTTATTATAAATATGGAAATGGTAAATATAGTGAATATGAAGAATGGGCAGGAAAATTACAAGATGTTTATATGTCAGAAGCTGAAAAAATACAAGATGTTTATTTAGAGTCTGCAATGTGATTTAAATAAGATTGTAAAACAAATAGAGAGTTTTATAATGGTGCCATTTTAAATAGTAATAAAACTTGAAAAAATAATCGAAGTGCAAACACTTCTGTTTTAGAATTGTATAATTTTAGATATTATTAAAAGTAAAGTTTAAAATCAATAAAAACTTTACTTTTAAAATTGTGCGAAAACATAGAAAATGTGTAAAAATAAAAAAAGGTAAAAAGAATAAGAGATAAAAGCATTTACAAACATACCATTTATAATATATACTTAATAATACAAAAAGTAATACTAAAAATTATATACCATTTATAAAGTAAGTAAAGGAGATTAAATGGAAAATCTAGTTAAGAAAGCAAAGAAAGGAAATGAAGAAGCATTTTCAAAATTAATCCTAGCAGAAAAAGATTCGTTATACAAGATTGCAATATCAAGAATGAAAACAATAGAAGATGCAGAGGATGTAATACAAGAAACAGTAATAGAAGCATATGTAAAAATGCATACAATCAGAAAAAATGAATCCTTTAAAAGTTGGATAAGAACAATATTATTAGACATGATAAAAACATTCTATGAAAGAAAAGCCAAAAAAGATATAAAAATACAAACAAAATTAATGGAAAACTTTGAAAAAGATAATGTTAACAATATAATAAAAACAGAGCAAGATATGGATTTCAAAATGTTGCTCAATAAATTAGAAGATGAAGACAGAACCATAATATTATTATTTTATAACGATGGTTATAAAGTAAAAGAAATTAGTAAAATGCTAAATATGAATGTAAATACAGTAAAAACAAAATTATCAAGAGCAAGGAAGAAAATAGAGAAAATGAAACAAGGAGGTGATAAAATTGGATCAACTAGATAAGTATATTCAAGACATAGTAAGCCAAAAAATAACAGAACCAGATGACCTAGAAGAAATAATGCTAAATGCTATCCATACAGCAAAAGGCAAAAAAAGAATAAGAAGATATAAAATAACAAGAGCAATAATTACATCAGTAACTACAATCATTATAACTGCAGGAGTTGGTGTTGCAGGATTTATAGCATATGACAAAATCTGGAAAGATCCAGAAAAATATACTTATGAGGAAATCCAAGAAACAATTGCAGAAGGAAATAATGTAGGAGAAGTAGAGAATCTAATAACAGAAGAAACAGCAAAACAAAATGCCACAACAATTATGAATAATTTAGGATATAATAATGAAACAATAAAAAGTATAACATTACAAAAAGATATAAATAACAACGATAAGCCATTTTATGTTATAAGGACAGGTAGCAATGAGAATGAAGGAATTGTAATAACACTGAATGGAAGTACAGGAGAATTAAATAGTTTTACTAATAACGAATTTAACAATATAAATGTAAAGGAAATTGAAATAAGTAATGACCAAGCAAAAGAATATTCGGAACAAATAATAGAGAATATAGGATTTACAGAAAAAGAATATAAATTTACTGAATGCTCAAAACAACAAATAACTTCTAATAATCAAATAAAAAACGTATGGGTTGCTAAATATTATAAATTATATGACGGAATATACAATCCGTATGAAGTATTAACTAATAATTTTGTAATAAGTGATAATAAAATAGAAATAAGTTCTATTGTTGAAACTTCTGATGGAACATATGATAATAATCCAACAGTAATCACACAAGAAGAGGCTACTCAAATAGCTATCAATAAAGAAAAAGAGTTAACAAGTAGAGAAATAGAAAGTACAAGTTCAGAAATAGGAATAAGAAAAATGAATAGTTATATTTATCAATTGGAAAATAATATTGACAATACAAATGGTGACTCAAGAAATAAAGCTAATACCATAGCAACAGAATTAAAAATTAGAAAAGTTTGGATGGTAAAAATAATACATACAAATTTCACTAAAGATTTAAACAAATTAGATACAAACGAAGTATTAAAAAGCACAGACAAAATATATTATATAGATATTACTACTGCTGAAATATTAGGAGGAGAGGAAATAATAGAAGGAGGCAATTAAATTGCCTCCACAATAGTAGAAAATTAGGAAAAAAGCAAAAAAATTATAAATAAAAATTATAAGCAACAAAGGCTGACCTATAGATTCCGGGCGGATTAGCAATACTGCTAGCATCAAAAAACAGCCGAATTTGTTGCCCAGCTGTTACATTTGCGGCAACAGAAAAATGAATATTGCCATTTCGAGTATCTATCACCTCTGTTGAAGCTAATACATTACCATTAGTAGAACGTATTTGAACTGTTAATTTAATGGGGCTTGAAGAAGCAAAACCGTCAGTTCCATAAAAATGACCTGATATAAGAAGACGCCCACTTTTTCCCATAGTTTTAATGGGGGTTAAATTATTATTCGTAAAAGTATAGGAACCTCCAAAACCTGACCCTGTCCATGTTTCATTTCCTGCCCGAGGAGAAGCAGTTTCTACTTCCATAGAGACTGTTTCTTCTGCCGCAAGAGCAGGTGAAACTGTAGTAATGAACATAGAAGCTGATACTAGTAAGCCAACAAGTAACTTCTTGATTTTCCGCATAATTCTTTCCTCCATTTTGAAAATACCACGAGTTACATTTTAATTTTTCCTAATTTCCATATCTAAAACCACACAAAAAGATGTGTGATTAAAGATCTACGATTTTTTCATAAAAATAATTATAAAAAAAAGTTAAAATTTTCGACATAAAGTCAATAAAAGGTAAAACAATGCATAAAAAATACTATTAATTAAGATATCTTGTTTAAAACAGTAAACATTACTTCTTTTACTGTAGGTTTAGTAATCTTAGAATAATTAAAATATTCTTTAAGGACTTTGTCAGAACTATCATAAAACATAATCTTAGTTGCTTGAGTTATGTCACATTTTATGGTATTGGCTTCTTTATTATGTTTTTTAGCAAGAGCAGGATAAATATCTCTTGTCAAATTATCATAATACCTATCTTTATTCAAATAAAGAATATAGATAGCATCTATTAAATACTTAGAACCATGGTAAGAAAAGTTATAACCCAAATGTTCTAATTGATTTTTAATTTTTTCTCTAATGATAAACTCATCAGATTCAGACATTTTGAGATCAGCTAAAAACTTTAATTTTTTTGCAATCTCGTTAAGAGAAATTGGCTTTTTAAGACAGCAATGAATATATTTATTGTCATACAATTTTGCCATAGGTGAATTATTGCCACCCAATACAATAATAGAATTTAAAAACTTGTTAATACGATTATCAGCAATATAATTAATAATATTGAAACTACCTAAATTAGGAAGATTCAAATCAATTAAAATTGCATCAACACGATCAGTTTTCAAAATCTCAAGAGCCTCATTCTCATCATAAGCAATACCAAAAATCCTAATATCAAGACAAAATTGAGATATGTAATTAACAATATTTTTTGATTGTTCTGCATTGTTTTCAACAATAAGTAAATTAATCATTTTTTTCACCTCTATATATAAGTGTACAAAAGAGGTCAAAAAGGTTTCATTTTTATATTTTTTTTTAGTTTTTTAGACTAACCGGTCGAAAAAATGATATTATATATAAGCAAGGGATTGCTAATTAGTTCTTGTTTTTAAACAAAAAAAGAGCTAAAAAAAGTGCATGCCATTTAAAATGAAGCATGCACTTTTCTAATTTACTTCTTTAAAGAAATCATATTCATTACCAGATGTAGCTGATCTAGTCTGATATAAATATCCGTTGTTATATAATTCACCATTGTTATAATTCAAATTTCCGTTTATAGTAGCATGATAAACAAAATTATCATCATCATAATTTTTTATATGAATATCAAACTTTAGCTCATAATTAATATCATCCAAATTAATATTGGCAATTTGCAAAAGTTTTCCATTAAATACTAAAGAATTCATCTGATCATTTATAGAGAAATGATTTACAATATCTCGATTAATATAACCTAAAGAAATCGGATTAGAACAATCAGTGTAAAAAGTAGGTTTTGAATAATCTGCAGTCTCATTATCTTCATTGTTGGTAACAATATTAAAATCAATTCTGTCATTTTCAGGAGCATTTAATAATTCAAACTTACCAAAATTATTCAAATTCTTATAATTCATAAACTTAGAACCATCTTGCAAATTTGTAGTTGCAGATATGTTGTCAATATATAATTCTTTAACAGTATTCGTACTTGTTAAATCTGAAATATAACTTGTATTATCAATAGTTAATGCAATATCAGTATATTGGCAAATGCCTAAATCTTGTAAAGACTGATTATCGCTATTATCTACAGCATTAGCACTAGAATATAACAAAATTCTACTAACACGAAAAACCGAATTTTGATTTTCCTTTGAAATTTTTATAGCTTGCTGAGCAAACTCATTACGTGCATAACTACTGTAAAAAATATAAGCATAACAAAGTACACAAAATATTAAAATAATTATCAAAAATGCCAACAAAAGTTTATCATGCTTTATATTTAACTTCTTCATCTAAAACCTCCGCATTAAGAAAGTCTTTTGTATAAATATTCCATATAGTTGAAAACTTTTTCATGCCAATCCTCATCACTAGCATATCTTTGATTAACAGCCTCAAGAGTAGAACCATTATAATATGTAGCAACAGCAGTCTCGCCATTGTAAATCTTAGTTCCAACAGGATTAATATAATATTTAGTCAAAACTCTAGCAACTAAATCAATTCCTTCTTCATAAGTCTCAAATTCATAAGAAGATTCATAAGGAGTAGAATCATAAGATCCATATCCAAAAAGATTTTTCTTATCTTGAGCTATTTGAGAAGTACCCCAATTACTCTCGTGAATAGCTAATGATGCTAAAAAGATACCATTAATATTATATTTCTTCTCAACATTATAAAAAGCTTCAGCATTATCCTCAAAAATATCATATCTATCATTAGGTAAATTTTTAAATATCTTCTTATAATCATCTAAAGTTAAACCACTTGGTTTATTTAATTCCATCTCAATATTAACTTTATCCATAATTTTCTTAATTCTGTTTTTCTCAGGCATACTAGGAGTAGCAACCGCTGATGTAAGGTCTTTAGTTGAAAGATAGCCTTCGATAGAATCGTAAGAAACTTTACACCAATCTTCACTTGGTAACTCTAATAATTTAACATCAATATATTGTTCAATTTGAGCAACTTCTTCAGAAGTATCATTTGCTTCTTTTCTTAAAATAGAATCTTTAGTCAAATATAAAGTATCACCTAAATGAGCCTTAATCTTAGCTAAAAAATCAGAAGTACCAACTGTAATAATCTCTGGAAGATAATCTTTAGTTTTCTCTTCAGAAAGAATATTTTCACTTACAAATTCGCCATTTTCATAAGTCTTTACAACAGTAACATTTTTCTTTCCAACTTCACCTTTCTGAACTGTAGTCTCCTCATTTTTAGGAAGATAAGAACATTCTTGTTTAAGAGTTTGGTAAGGAATATCCCTTTCTTCAACAACCTGTTCTTTCATAGTTTCTAAAGAAGCATTGCTTGAAATAATACTATGAGCATTTAAACGATGTCTGTTAATTTCGATATCAACATCTGAAGCTCCAACATCAACATTTTCAGAAACTGCAAGAGAACTATCAGCCATCAAAGAATTAGAAAAGGTTATAATTAAAACAGAAATTATAATTAACAAAAGTAAAATACAACCTAATATAGGAATAGCCTTTTTAGTCATCTTTTTATTAACATTTTTAAAACCATATTTAGATTTATTATGAATTCGAGAAAAAAAGTTCTCTTTTTGTTTTCTAGAATTTTCAGTAATAAAATTTTCTTGCTCATAATTATGACGAGCCTGTTCCAATTCTTTGAAAACATCAGTAAGTTTTCTTCCAGAATTTTGATTCATATAATCTTTATCATTTATCACTGAAACCTCTCCCTTCCGTAAAAGTTCTATACATAAATATTATATAATAACAACTAGAAGTTGTCCATATCTTTTTTGAAAAAAACACCTTGCAAATTTTGTAAAATGTTATATAATTATAGCATAATAGGACTGAAAGGATAATTAATATGGAATTAGAAACAATTGAAGAAAATATAGGATATAAATTTAAAAATAAACAGTTACTTGAAAATGCATTAACACATACATCATATGCATATGAACACAATGTAAAAAGTAATGAAAAACTAGAATTTTTAGGAGATAGTATTTTAGAATATGTATCAAGTGAATATATATATCAAAATTATAAAGAACTAAAAGAAGGAGAAATGACAAAAGTAAGAGCAACAGTAGTATGTGAAAAAAGCCTGCATAAAATAGCACAAAAGCACAACTTCAGTGAATTCTTAAAATTAGGAAAATCAGAAATACAAACAGGAGGAAATAAAAAGCCAGCAATAATGGCAGATAGTGTAGAAGCAGTAATAGCAGCAATATACCTAGATGGAGGAATAGAACCAGCAAAAAAATTCATAATAGAAAATCTAAAAGAAGAAATAGAAATAGCAACGAAAAATGTCGGAATAAAAGACTATAAAACAGTATTGCAAGAAAAATTACAAGAACATGGAGAAGTAAAAATAGAATATAAAATAATAAAAGAAACAGGACCAGATCATGACAAAAGATTTGAAGCAGAAGTAGAACTAAACGGAGAAAGACTTGCAACAGGAATAGGGAAAAGCAAAAAAGAAGCACAAATGCAAGCAGCAAAAAAAGCATTGGAAATAGGGATTTTTGGGACGGATCTTAAAAAAATATACAAGGATTGATTAAAAATAGCTAAGTAACAAAAAAATGAGGTGAATCTATGAACGGAAAATACATAATACCAATATTTGTACCACATTTAGGATGCCCAAATGATTGCGTATTTTGCAATCAAAAATCAATAAGTGGTCAAAAAAAGAATATCACAAAGGACGAAGTAAAAAATATAATAGATAATTACCTAAAAAACATAAAAGATAATGAAAATGAAAAAGAAATAGCATTTTTTGGAGGAAGCTTTACAGGAATAGAAGAAGAAAAACAAGAAGAATTATTAAGTATAGCATATGAATATGTAAAATCAGGAAAAGTAAATAGCATTAGAATTTCAACAAGACCAGATTACATCAATAAACAAATACTAAAAAGATTAAAAAAATACAAAGTAAAAACAATAGAATTAGGGGTACAATCAGCAAATGACTATGTGTTAGAAAAAGCCCAAAGAGGTCATACATTTGAAGATGTAAAAAAAGCATCAAAATTGATAAGACTATATGGGTTTAAACTAGGACATCAAATGATGGTAGGACTTCCAGAAAGTACAGAAGAAGATGAAATAAACACAGCAAAAGCATTAATAAAGCTAAAACCCAAAATGGTAAGAATATATCCAGTACTAGTAATAAAAGGAACAAAATTGGAAAAAGACTATGAAGAAGGAAAATACACACCATTGACACTCGCAAGGGCAATAGAAACATGCAAAAAACTAGTAAGAATGTTTGCAGACAAAAAAATAGATATAATAAGAGTAGGCTTGCAAAATACAGATGAAATAACAGATCCAAATGATAAAAATAGTGAAGTAGTAGCAGGACCATATCACCCAGCATTCAGACAATTAGTAGAATCAGAAATGTGGTATGATGTCATTGTAGAAAAAATAAAGAAGCTAAATGTAAAAGTAAGAAAAGTAGAAATAACAGTAAATCCAATAGATAGCAATAATGTAATAGGACATAAAAAACAGAATGTAACAAAATTGAAGGACACATATGATGTTGATTTAATACTAAAACAAGATAAAAAAATAAAACAAGGAAAATGGAATATAAAAATAATAGAATAATTAAATTAGAACTTTAGACACACTTAAAGTTCTTTTTTATTGTATAGGAAAAATCGACTTTTATCTTGACCCTATGTGGATTTTTCCGTATACAACAAGGTTAGGCTTCCTATATTAGTGAAGTACTGCGATGCGTCGAAATCTTTGATTTCGTTAACGCACGCCTTTCTTATTGAAAAATATGTCCTTAAAGCTCTTTTTGAATATTTCCAAAAATTAGTGAAATAATAAAAAGGGTGATTTATGTGAAAATAACGGTAAAAGAAAAGATGAATATACCTCTGTTTATAAAAGAATGTTTAGGAACATTACTAGGCTCATTTATTATGGCAGCCGGAACATCACTATTTTTGTTACCTAACCAACTATCATCAGGAGGCGTAGCAGGTATAGCCACAATAACATATTACCTATTCAATATACCAATGGGAACAGTCATCCTAGCAATAAATATCCCATTATTTGCCCTAGCAGTATATAAACTAGGAAAAGTGTTTTTTATAAAATCAATGATAGGAACAATAAGTTTTTCAATATTTATAGATTTGCTAGATCAAATACCAGCATTAACAAGTGACAGATTTTTAGCATGTATATATGGAGGAATAATAATAGGATTTGGAACAGCAATAATTCTAAAAGCAAACTCATCAACAGGAGGTTCAGACTTAGTAAGTTTTATAGCAAAAGCATATAAGCCAACCCTAAGAACAAGCAACATAATAATCATTATTGATATAGTGATAGTCACTCTAAACGTAATATTTTTCAGAGAAATCGAAATAGGATTATATTCAGCTATAGCAATATACTTAATGGGAAAAATTATTGATATAATATTTGAAGGAATATATTTCACAAAATTAATATTCATAATATCAAATAAAAATGAAAAAATAGCAAAAGAAATAGGAGAAACTATAAAAAGAGGAACAACAGGATTATTAGGAAAAGGAATGTATACACAAAAAGAAAAATTAGTATTAATGTGTGCAGCATCAAGAGGAGATGTAGCAAGAGTAAAAAATATTGCAAGAAATATAGACCCCAAAAGTTTTATCATAATAACAAACTCAAGAGAAGTTGTCGGATTAGGATTTAAAAATATGCAGTATTAATAAAATAAATCATTTAATTTTAAAAATAAATATGTTAAAATAATAATGTATGAATAAAAAGGAAAGGAAATAATTTATGGAAGAACAAAAATATGTGCTAGAAAATGCAAAATCTTTTAACATAAGAGACATATTTGAATGTGGGCAATGCTTTAGATGGAATAAACAAGAAGATGGAAGCTATACAGGAATCTGGAAAGAAAATGTATTAAATATTAGCCAAGAAAATCACAAGATCATTTTTAAAGGAATATGTCAAAATGGAGATATAGAAAAAGAAATAAAAGAATATTTTGATTTAGAAAGAAACTATGAAGAGATAAAAGATAAACTAGAAAAAATAGACGAAAATATGAAATTAAGTATAAAATATGGAGAAGGAATAAGAATACTAAATCAAGACTTATGGGAAACAATAATTTCATTTATAATCTCTGCAAATAATAACATACCAAGAATAAAAGGAATAATAGAAAGATTATCAAAAAAATATGGAAAAGAAATAAAATGGAACAATGAAAGTTACTATACATTTCCAACAGCAGAAGAATTAAAAAATGTAACAGTAGAAGAATACAGAAATTTAGGATTAGGATTTAGAGATATAAGGCTATATGAAACAACAAAAATGATAAACGAAAAACAAATAGATCTAGAAAAACTAAAACAAAATCCAAACACACAAGAAGTAAGAGATAAACTTTTAACATTATCAGGAGTAGGGCCAAAAGTAGCAGATTGCATCTTGCTATTTTCAACATTAAAAAGATTTGAAGTATTTCCAATAGATGTGTGGGTAAGAAGAGTAATGAATGAATTGTACATAAAAAAAGAAGATGAAACGAAAGTAAGTAAAAAGGAAATCGAAAAACTAGCACAAGAAAAGTTTGGAAACCTAGCAGGAATGGCACAGCAATACTTATTTTATTGGAGAAGAGAAGCATAGGGACGTATCAAATCGTGCAAAAAATGTTCAAAATGCTACGTCCCCAAAGGAGAAACTATGGGATTAAGAATAATATATGGAAAAGCAGGAACAGGAAAAAGTGAATACTGTTTCAAAGAAGTAGCCAATTTAATAAATAAAGAGAAAAAAATATATATAATAACACCAGAGCAATTTTCATATACTGCAGAGAAAAAGTTGTTAGAAGCAATAGGAAGAAAAGCGGTAATTAATGCCGAAGTAATAACACTAAGTAGAATGGCAGAAAGAATATTATCAGACATAGGAGTAAAAGAAAACGGACTAACAAAAACAGGAAAAGCAATGTTAATGTATGGCATCTTGAATGAAAACAAAACAAAACTAAAATTTCTAGGAAAATCAGATGAAAATATAAAGCTAGGAATGAATATAATAACAGAGCTAAAAAAACATGGAGTAACACTAGAAAAAATAAAAGAAGAGGCAGAAAACACAGAAGATAAATATTTAAAAACTAAATTAGAAGATGTAAAAATAATTTATGAAGACTATGAAAATAGAATAAAAGGAAGCTATATAGAAGAAACAGATAAATTAACGATACTTAGCCAAAACATAGCAAAAACAGACTTCATAAAAGACAGCATAATATATATAGATGAATTTTCAGGATTTACATATCAAGAATATCAAATAATAAAAGAATTAGCAAAACTTGCAAAACAAGTAAGTATAACAATATGCACAGATGAATTGCAAAACACAAAAATGCCAGATACAGACATATTTTATCCAAACAAGGTAACAATAGAACGATTATTAAATTTACTAAAAAACGAAAATATTGAAATAGAAAAACCAATATTTTTAGAAAAACCACATAGGTTTAAAAATGAAGAATTAGAATTTTTAGAAAACAACATATATAATGCAAAACCAAAAAAATATTTTACAGAACCTAAAAATATACATATGTTTATTGCAAAAAATCAATACACGGAAATTGAAAATGTAGCAAAAGAAATAAATAAGCTAGTGAAAAACAACAACTTAAGATATAGAGATATTGCAATAATAACTAAAAATGTTTCAAACTATGGAAATTTAACAAGAGCGATATTCTCAAAATATGACATACCAGTATTTATAGATGAAAAAAGAGAACTAAGTCAAAATATAATTGTACAATATGTTTTATCAATTTTTGAAATCTTACAAAAAAACTTTGCAAGAGAATCAATTTTTAACTATTTAAAGTTAGGATTTTCAGAAATTGAAGAAGATGATATATTTAAACTAGAAAATTACTGCATAAAATGGGATATAAAGCAAAATAAATGGAAAAAAGACTTTGTATATGAAGTAAAAGATAAACCACAAGAAATAGAGTATTTTAACAAATTAAGGGCACAAATTATAGATCCATTAATTGAGTTAAAAAATACTATACAAAATGAAAAAACTGCCAAAAATATGGCAATTGCGATATATAACTTTATGCAAGAAAACAATATAGAAGAAAAACTAAGCAAGAAAATAGAAGAACTAGAAGCAGAAAATTTAATTGATTTAGCAAATGAATATAAAGAAAGTTATGAAATAATAATACAAATTTTAGATGAAATAACAACAATATATAATGAACAAAAACTAACAATTGACAGCTTTTATCAAATACTAAAAATCGGGCTAAAAAACGCAGAGTTAGGAAAAATACCAGGAACTCAAGATCAAGTTATAATGGGAGATGTAGAAAGATCAAGAAGCCATAAAGTTGATACAATGTTCATAATAGGTATAAATGATGGAGTATTTCCAAGTGTAAATAAAAACGAAGGATTTTTTGGAGATGATGACAGAAACAAATTAAAAGAAAAAGGAATAGAATTAGCAAATGGAACAATTGAAAACCTATATGAAGAAAACTTTAATATATATAAAGCATTTACAACAGCAGAAAATAACTTGTTTTTATCATATAGCTCATCAGATAGTGAAGGAAAATCATTAAGACCATCAGTTTTAATACACAAATTAAAGAAATTGTATCCAAACTTGCAAGAAGAAAGTGATGTAGTAACACCTAAATATGAGATAACAAATGAAAATGCAACATATGAAGAACTTTTAGAAAATATAGCAAGAAAACAAAATGGTGAAGAAATAGAAGATATATGGAAAGAAGTATACATATATTACAACAACATTCCAGAATGGAAAGAAAAATTAAAAGAAGACTTAAAAGGACTAAAATATACAAATCTACCACAAAATATTGATGAATCAATAATTGAAAAGTTATATGGAAACAACATAAAAACAAGTATAACAAAACTAGAAAAATACAGAAGTTGTCCATTTAGCTATTATTTACAATATGGGTTAAACTTAAAAGAAAAAGAAGAATTAAAAATACAAAGTTTTGATACAGGACTTTTTGTACATGAAATAATAGACGAATTCTTTAAATATATCGGCAACAATAAAGTAGAAATGTCAGAACTAATTTTAGATGATGAAAAATTGTCAAAAATAGTAGAAGAACTAATGAAAAACGATTTAGAAAACGGCAGAAATTATTTGTTTAAAGAAACATATAAATATAAAGTATTAGTAAATAGATTAAAGAGAATTTTAGTAAAAGCACTAAAATACATAATGGAAAGCTTGGTATATAGTGATTTTCAAATAGAAGGAACAGAAGTAGAATTTGACAAAAACGGAAAATACAAACCTATAACAATCACATTAGAAGATGGAAAAAGAGTAGAAATCATAGGAAAAATTGATAGAATAGACACAGCAAGAACAGAAGACGGAAATTATTTAAGAATAATAGACTATAAATCTTCAGCAAAAAATATTGACCTAAATGAAGTATATGCAGGAATTCAAATACAATTATTAACATATTTAGATGCAGTATGTGAAGAAGAAGACTTAATCCCAGCAGGAGTTTTATATTTCAGTTTCTTAGAACAAATTGCAAAATCTGACAAGAAATTGTCACAAGATGAAATAGAAGAAAAATTAAGAGAAAACTTTAAAATGAAAGGATTAATCTTAGCAGATGTAAAAGTAATACAAATGCAAGATAATCATTTAGATGAAGGAGGAACATCAAAAATAATTCCAGCCGGAATCACAAAATCAGGAAGTATAAACAAAAGATGTACAAATGGTGTAGAAAGTGAAGAATTTGCTATTTTGCAAAAATACATCAAAAAAACAGTAAAAGATATAGCAAAAGAAATTTTAAAGGGAAAAATAGATGTAAAACCATACAATAAAAAAGGAAAAACGCCATGCGAATATTGTGCATATAAAAGCATATGTGGATTTGATACGAGATTAAGTGGAAACAAATACAGATATATTAATAAAAAATCAAATGACCAAGTGATTAAAGAAATGCGAGAAGAATTATATTAATTTAATTTTCTACTAGATAATTACCCAAAAGAATGTTGATATTATATATTTTAAAAGCTTCGACGCTTGACTGGAATGAAATTAGAATTCATTAAGCTTTCGAATGAGGGATGTTCACGGTACTCGAGGCACGAGAGGGCCTGAGTGAAAGAGGCTCATAAGAAAGCCTTATGAATTCTTTTTGAATGTAAGGAACAGGAGAAGTTTAAAAATATATAATATCAACCTTCGCATAACAAATTATTTTTAGGAGGTTTCATAAAATGAATTTATCAAATGAAAACGTAATACATATCAAAGATAAAGATATGGAATACTTGCAATTTAGAAAATTATTAGAATATACAGAAATAAAACATATTTATACATTAGGATTAGAAAAAGACTATAGAACAGTAAAAGCAAATAGAGAGCCACTAGATAGAGATAAATATAAACAAGCAGTTAAAAACTATGCAGAACTATGCGAAAAAATTGATGAATCACATATAGAAATAATCCAAGCAGGGCAAACACATTCTGATCATGTAAAAGCTATAAATAAAAAAGAGATACAAGACCCAGAAAAAATAGAAAGGCTAGATAATACAGATGCTCTAATTACAAATAAAAAAGATATAATACTTGCAACAACTAATGCAGACTGTATATTATTACTCATGTATGATCCAGTAAAAAAAGTCATAGCAAATGTACATTCTGGATGGAAAGGAACTCTTCAAAGAATATCTATAAAAACAGTAGAAAAAATGAAAGAGGAATATGACTCAAACCCAGAAGATATCATATGTTGTATTTGCCCAAGTATAAGAAAATGTCATTTTGAAGTAGATAAAGAAGTAAAAGATATGTTTGAAAATGGATTTAAAGATATTGACACAAATGATATAATAGAAGAAACTAAAAAAGATGAAAAATGGAATATAGATACAGTAGAAATAAACAAAATAATGCTACAAAGAGAAGGATTAAAAGAAGAAAATATAATTGATTCAAAACTTTGTAGTGTATGTAATAAAAATATTATTCATTCATTTAGAGTAGAAAAAGAAGGATATGGAGTAGAAGCTGCAATAATTAAACTTAACTAAGCATATCTCATAAAAGAATTATATATTATATTTCATAAATTTTTTGGCTCAATGCATAATTTAAGAAATTCTAAATTAATTTTTTGGCACCCTTTCACTTAGCCCTCACTTCGTTCGGCGTGAACATTTTCCAAAAAATTAATCAAGAATTTCTAAAATTACTCCAATCACATTCAAAATTTATTCAATATAATATATAATTCTTTTAAAGGAAAATGTAAGAAGGAGCAAAAAATGTTTGATAATTGGGAAGAATTAGAAAAATCAATAGAAAATTGTCAAAAATGTAAGCTATGCAAAACAAGGCAGAATATAGTATTCGGCACAGGCAACAAAAATGCTGACATAATGTTCATAGGGGAAGGACCAGGAGCAGACGAGGATAGACAAGGAGAACCATTTGTTGGAAGAGCCGGAAAACTAATGAACATGGCTTTTCAAATGTTAGGAATAGAAAGAAAAGAAGTATATATTGCAAATATAGTAAAATGTAGACCACCAGGTAATAGAAATCCAGAAGAAGATGAAGCAGAAGCATGTATGGATTATCTCAGAAACCAAGTGATTTTGGTAAAACCAAAAATAATTGTTTTACTTCGGAAGTGTTGCGCTAAAACATATTTTAGGAAAAGAATATGGAATAACAGCTACAAGAGGAAAATTAATAGAAAAGAAAGGAATAAAATATATACCAACTTGGCATCCAGCAGCATTATTAAGAGATGAAACTAAAAAAATTGATTTCATAAAAGATTTAAAATTAATGCTACAAGAATATAAAAATATATGTCACAGTTCAGTACTTAAAGAATATAAACGCTCCTGAATATAATAATTTATTAATTTTTCCGTCTCCCCATTCTAAAAATTCTAACAAAAGTTTTCCAAACTTTTGAGAATTTTTGAACGGTCCCCACAAGCCCCTTCAAAATTAATAAATTATTACATTCTCACGCTATTTAGCTTTCTATGCACTGAACTGTAACAAATATATAATACTAATCAGTCAAAAGAATTGACCAATAAACAGAAAAATAATACAATATAAATAATTATTGTATTATTTTTTAATAATGGAAGGATGAAAATAAATGGAAAAAAGTATAAAAGAAAAAACGGAATATTGTTTAAATTGTAAAGTAAAACCATGTTCTAATAAAGGATGTCCTTTAGGAAATAATATACCAGAATTTATAAGATTATTAAAAGAAGAAAACTATTTAGAAGCATACAAAACACTATCTGAAACAACAGTATTGCCAGGAGTATGTGGTAGAATATGCCCACATGATAAACAATGTCAAGGAAGCTGTGTTAGAGGAATAAAAGGAGAACCAGTATCAATAGGAGAATTAGAAGCATATACATTTGATAAAGCGATGGAATTAGGATATAACTTAAAAGATTTATATAAACCAGAAAAAAATACAAATAAAAAAGTAGCAGTAATCGGTGGAGGACCAGCAGGATTAACATGTGCAGCAGTCCTTGCAAAAAATGGAATAAATGTAACAATATATGAGAAACATGATTATTTAGGAGGAATTTTAAAACATGGAATTCCAGAATTTAGATTATCAAAAGATGTTTTAAAAAAGACAGTAGATAACATTCTAGATTTAGGAATAAAAGTAGAATATAATAAAAAACTTGGAGAAAATTTAAATTTAGAAAACTTGAAAAAAGAATATGATGCAATATTTTTGAGCATAGGAGCAAATATAACAACTAAAATGGGAGTAGACGGAGAAAATTTAGACGGAGTTTATGGAGGAAACGAACTTTTAGAATATAATTTGCATCCAAATTATGAAGGAAAAAAAGTAGCAGTAATTGGTGGTGGAAATGTAGCCATGGACTGCGCAAGAACAATAAAAAGATTAGGTGCAAAAGAAGTAAAGGTAATTTATAGAAGAGCAGAAGAACAAATGCCTGCAGAAAAGAAAGAAATTAAAGAAGCTAAAGAAGAAGGAATAGAATTCCTATTCCAAAACAACATTGTAAAAATAATAGGAAAAGATAAAGTAGAAAAATTAGAATTAATAAAAACAGAATTGGTAGAAAAAGAAGGAGAAACAAGAAAAGTTCCAGTAAACATAGAAGGTAGCAATTATGAAATAGACATTGATTATGTAATAATGGCACTTGGTTCTACAACATCAAAAGAAGTAAAAGATTTAGGGTTAAAATTAAACAAATGGGGAAATATAGAAATAGACGAAAACTACAAGACATCAGATGAAAAAATATTTTCAGGAGGAGATTTAGCTGGAATAAAAGGAACTGTAGCATGGGCAGCTAAATCTGGTAGAGATGCAGCAGAACAAATAATCAATTTTTTAGAAAATGAAAAATAATTTTTGATTAACAGGGAATATTAAAAAAAATATAATAAACACAAAAAAGAACTTCATAATAAGTTCTTTTTTGTTATTTAAGATTTTGCTCTGTTTCTTCTTGAGAAGATTTTCCCAATACTAATTTCTTTAAGAATTTAAAGAATAAAATCAATTTATTTTCCTTTTTAGTTGTTACTTTTAAAGCAGTTTCAACTCCACCGTTTTCCAAAACATTATATTTATGTTCCAATTGATCCATTTTGTTGATATAATAATCATTAAAGAAAGTATATCCTTCAGTTGATCCGATATAATCTTTAAAATGATAAAGCTTTCTTCTATAAATCTCCAAGGTTTCTAAATTAGTAATTTTATCAAATTCCCTATCAAAATAGCTTGAAATTATTAAATTTTGAGTTCTCATAAAAGTAACTAAAATTTCTTTCTTCAACTCATCTATTTTCTTAAGCATATTATCAACTTTTTTATTTCTATCATCTATGCTAGCAATTTTATTGTTTAATTGAATAATATTTTCTTCTTTTTCTAATAATTCATCAATAGAATTCTGAACAGCCAAAAAAGCTTTTTCTGAAATCAATTCAGATATTTTTTTCTTAAAATTATCGTTACTATTAATAGTACTTTCAAATAATACATCTTCACCTGTAATATAAGCCAATTGATTTACCAAACAGCATTCAATTGGATAATAAGAAGGGCTTGTTGTTTCAAAGTTAATACCAAAATATTTAACTGAATCCTTTGGAATACCAATAATTTTTGATGACATAAGTTGAACAGAAGCTTCATTCAATCCTAATCCATAAACCTTAAATTCTGTATAATCACAAAGTCCCATACGCAATAAATAATTCTTTTTATCTTTTACCTCTTGAATATGGTGAATACATTCGTGAATTGCAAATTCTTCTAAATCATCTTCTGGTATATGCTCATTGAAATAAATAGAACTATTCTTATAAAAATAATTTGCCTCAGCCATACCATCAGGCATTTTTGCAATATACATATTTAATCTAGACAATTTAATAAATAAATTATCCTGATTTAGACCAAAATTAGGAAAAGTATCACAAATTCTTGCAGAAATATTTCTCGCAAGGGTATTTACTTTTAAAGTATCTAATTGTTTAATTACTTGAATTCCATTTTTCTTTAATTCAGATTCAATACTCATAATACATCTCCTTAAAGTACACTAATACTAAATATATTATACACTAAAATGAAATGAAAAACATTTCAATAATATTAAAAGTATATTACAGTTACATTACAAATAAATTGAAAAATTTATCATAAGAAAAGTGGCTTCGCCACATGTGCATTTTGCTTCGCAAATATGCACAGCCCAAGGAAACTTAACCTTGTTGTATAGCAAAAATCTGTCGATTTTTCCTATACAATAAGAAAGGCATTTCGCTAAGCAAGTCTTTGTTGCATGTGCGAAATACATGCCACTCGCTTTGCTCGGGCGAATTAAGGTGGCCTAACCTTATTGTATACGGAAAAATCCACATAGAGTCAAGATAAAAGACGATTTTTCCTATACAATAAAAAAATTAAATTTTAAAATAGTTTAATAAGGAAATCCATGATACACTAGAGAATCAAGGCGATATGTCGAATAATGTCGACATTTTTTTGTTGACATCATAGAAACTTGAATATATAATGTTAGAAAGAAAGGAGGGGTAAAATGGATAGTTCAAACGAAATTTTTTTAATTATTCTTAACAAAGTAAATGAAATCTCAGAAAGAACATTACCAAAAATAGCAGAACAAATTGAAAAATTAGGTCAAGTGATAGACCAAAAATATGAGATTTTAGAACAAAAGATACGGAAGTTTAGAACAAAAATACGGAAGTTTAGAACAAAAATACGAAAGTTTAGAGCAAAAGATACGGAAGTTTAGACCAAAAGATACGGAAGTTTAGACCAAAAATACGAAAGTTTAGACCAAAAGATACGGAAGCTTAGACCAAAAATATGAGACTTTAGACCAAAAATATGAAAAGCTAAACCAAAAAATGGAAGAAAGATACAGAGAACTAAAGCAGATCATTGAACAAAGATACAGGGAATTAAACCAAGCAATAGTAAGAATAGAAATAGAGCATGGAGAAAAACTAGATGCATTATTTGACGCTTTCAAAATTAATAATGAAAATATTAAAAAGCAAAATGAAAGAATACATAGATGTGAAATAAAAATTGAAAAAAACAGTGATGACATATATATTTTAAATTCAAAAGTTAATAGCAGATAAAAGCCTATTAGATTTTGAAAACACTAATAGGCTTTAAAAAAATATATTCACATTTAAAAATCGTAATAAAAATTTAATTCAAAAACAAATATAATTCTAAATTTCACAAATTATTTAACAACAATATTGTAAATTCTATTTTTTACATAAATTTCTTTAATTACAGTTTTATTTTCCAACTTAGAATCAATAGCTTCATGAACTTTTTGTTTAACTTCGTCGTCTGGTAAATCCATAGGAATTTGAATAGTAGCTTTCAATTTACCATTAAATTGAATAGGCAAATTAATCTCATTAGAAACTGTTTTTTCCTCATCATATTCAGGCCATTTTTCATAAGTAATAGTATCATTATGACCCAAAATATTCCACAATTCTTCAGTAATATGAGGAGCAACAGGATTCAATAATTTCAAAAAACCTTCTGCATATTCCAAAGGAAGAACATTTTCCTTATAAACAGTATTAATAAAGATCATCATTTGAGAAATAGCAGTATTAAAGTTCATAGTTTCATAGTCAGCTGTAACCTTTTTAACAGTATAATGATAAACTCTTTCCAAGTTTTTATTTTCAGTATTTTTAATCTTACCAGATTCAGTATATAATCTCCAAACACGGTCTAAGAACTTTTTAGTACCTTCTATACCATTAATATCCCAAGGTTTAACAGCATCAATAGGACCCATAAACATCTCATATAATCTCAAACTATCTGCACCATATTGTTTAACCATATCATCAGGATTAATAACATTTCCTTTAGACTTACTCATCTTTTCACCATTAGTACCCAAAATCATACCTTGATGACGTAATTTAGCAAAAGGTTCTTTTACAGGAACTAGACCTTTATTGTATAAATAATTATTCCAAAATCTTGAATACAATAAATGACCAACAGCGTGTTCAGGGCCACCTACATATAAATCAACAGGCATCCAATATTCAAGCAACTTTTTATTAGCAAACTCATCATCATTTTTAGGATCGATATATCTTAAGAAATACCAGCTAGAACCAGCAGAACCAGGCATTGTACTTGTTTCTCTCTTAGCAGGCTTACCTTCAAAAGTAGTATTAACCCAATCAGTAGCTTTATCTAATGGAGAAGCACCAGTCTTTGATGGAGCATAATCTTCAAGTTCTGGTAAAACTAAAGGTAAATCGCTATCAGCTAAAGCCCTCATTTCATCATCTAAATAAACAATAGGAATAGGTTCACCCCAATAACGTTGTCTTGCAAAAATCCATTCACGCAATTTGTAATTAACTTTTCTTTTTCCAATATTATTAGATTCAAGATATTCTATCATTTTATTAATTCCATCTTCTTTGTCTAAACCATCAAGAAAATCAGAATTAATATGTTTTCCATCTCCAACAAACGCTTCTTTTGAAATATCTCCGCCTTCTAAAACAGGGATAATCTCTATGCCAAATTTAGTTGCAAACTCATAATCTCTTTGATCATGAGCAGGAACAGCCATTATTGAACCTGTTCCATAAGTAGATAAAACATAATCAGAAATCCAAATAGGAATTTTCTTACCATTTACAGGATTTATAGCATAGCTACCTGTAAATACACCCGTTTTATATTTATTTAATTCAGTTCTTTCCAAATCTGATTTACTAGCAGCTTCTTCCTTGTATTTTTCAACAGCATCTTTTTGTTCAGAAGTTGTAATTAAATTTACCAGATCAAGTTCAGGGGCTAAAACGCAATAAGTAGCACCAAATAAAGTATCAGGTCTTGTAGTAAATACAGTAAATTCTAAATCGTCAAAATCTGCAACTTTAAACTTAACCTCTGCACCTTCAGATTTTCCAATCCAATTTCTTTGAATCTCTTTTGTTGATTCTGGCCAATCAATCTCATCTAATCCATCTAATAATATTTCTGCATATTTAGGAATATCTAAAACCCATTGCTTCATGTTTTTACGAACAACAGGAAAATCTCCTCTTTCACTTCTACCATTAATAACTTCATCATTAGATAATACACAACCTAAACCTTCACACCAGTTAACAGGCATCTCCACAAGTTTAGCTAAACCATCATTATATAATTGTTTAAAAATCCATTGAGTCCATTTGTAGAAATTAGGATCACAAGTAGATATTTCTTTATCCCAGTCAAAAGAAAGACCAAGCATTTTTAATTGACGTTTAAAAGTAGCGATATTTGCAGCCGTAAATTCTGCTGGATGATGTCCAGTTTTTATTGCATATTGTTCAGCAGGAAGCCCAAAGGCATCCCAACCCATTGGATGTAAAACATTATATCCTTGCATTCTCTTCATTCTAGATAAAATATCAGTTGCAGTATAACCTTCTGGATGACCAACGTGAAGACCTTGTCCAGAAGGATAAGGAAACATATCTAAAGCATAAAATTTAGGTTTAGAAAAATCCCAAACATCAGTATAAAAAGTTTTATGCTCGTCCCAATAATCTTGCCATTTTTTTTCTATTCTTTGAAAATCATATTCCATATTTAATCTCATTCCTTTCTTAAGACACAACCCAAATTGTTATGAATTTTTCAAATAACATTTCCTGTATTATACAACAAAAAAGCTACTTGTGCAAGGAACTTGAAAAATAAAAAAAGTATGATACAATACAAAAAGTAAAAATAAATTTAGAAAGGAAGAATTTTCGAATGATAGATATAAAAAAAGCAAAAGAAGTGTTCAAAAATTATGTACAAAACTATGACCCAAACGATGAAAAAGTAAAGCTAAAAATAGCGCATATAGAAAGAACATCAGCCGTAGCCAAAGAAACAGCACAATATCTAAAATTAACAGAAGAAGATATATTATTAGCAGAATTAATAGGACTATTACATGATATAGGAAGATTTGAACAAATAAAAAAATATCACACATTTGTAGATAAAATAAGTGTAAATCATGGAGAATTTGGAGTAAAAGTTCTATTTGATGATGGGCTAATCACAAAATTTATAGAAGATAGAAAATATGATGAAATAATAAAAAAAGCGATATTAAACCATAATAGAGGAAAAATAGAAGAAGGACTAAACGAAAAGGAATTATTACACTCAAAGATAATAAGAGATAGTGACAAGACCGATATTTTTTATACATTAACATTTGGAGATGTAAAAGCAATATGGGAAAAAGAAGACTTTTCAGAAGATAAAATAAGTGAAGAAATTTATAGAGAATTTATGGAAGATAAAGCAATAAACTATAAAAATAGAATTACAAGTGCTGATATTCTAGTAAGTCATTTCGCATATGTATATGATTTCAACTTTAATTATGGGTTAAAATTAATTTATAATAATGGATATATAGACAAATTATTTAATAGATTCAGATTTAAAGACCAAGAAGTAAATAAACAATACATAGAAATATATAAAACAGCAAAAGAATATGTGAAAAATAAATTGGAGGAAATGGATGATTAACTTTGAAAATGCAGAAAAAGAATTCTTAAAATATGTAAATAAATTTGATTTGAAAGATGAAGCAACAAATAGAAAAAAATGGCACACATTTAGAGTGATGGAAAATAGCGAAATATTGGCTCAAAAACTAAAACTAAATCAAGAAGAAGCAGAAGTAGCAAAGCTAATTGGATTATTGCATGATATAGGAAGATTTGAACAATTTGAAAAATCAAAGAAATTTTTAAATGAAGAAAAATTTGACCATGGAAACTATGGAGAATTTTTATTAAAACAAGATAATTATATAGAAAAATATATATCTGACAAAAAATATATTCCAATAATACTAAAAGCAGTTAAGAACCATAATAAGTATAAAATAGAAGAAGAATTAACAGAAAAAGAAGAAATGTTTTGTAAACTAATTAGAGATGCAGATAAATTAGATATCTTATATGAAACTGTATGTATATATTGGAAAAGTGAAAAAGAAGTAAAAAATATAGAAAACTCAAAAATAAGTCCAAAAATAAAAGAACAATTGAAAAAACAAGAAGAAATAAAAAGACAAGGAAATGAAAAATTTGATTCAGCAGATCATTTATTAATAATTTTATCATTTATTTATGATATAAACTTCAAGGAAACTTTTGAAATAATAGAAAATGAACAATATATAAATAAAACGTTAAAAAGATTTGATTTTAAAGATAAAGAAACAAAAGAAGAAATGAAAGAAATAGAGAAAGAAATTGAACAATATATTAACTCTAATATAGTTTAAAGATAAAGGATGATACAATTGGGAAAAAAATTATTAATAACAGAAAAGCCATCAGTAGCAATGGAATTTGCAAAAGCACTGAAAATAAAAGCAGATAGAAAAAATGGATATTTAGAATCAGAAGAATGGATAATAACATGGTGTGTAGGACATTTAGTAACAATGAGTTATCCAGAAAAATATAATGAAAAATTAAAATTCTGGAGATTAGACACATTACCATTTATACCAGAAGACTGGAAATATGAAGTAATTCCAGCAACACAAAGACAATATAATGTCATAAATGAGTTAATACATAGAGATGACATTGAGGAAATATATAATGCAGGAGACTCAGGAAGAGAAGGAGAATACATACAAAGACTTGTATTTATGATGACAAAACCAGATCCAAAAATAAAAATGAAAAGAGTATGGATAGATTCTCAAACAGAAGAAGAAATCTTAAGAGGAATAAGAGAAGCAAAAGATTTATCAGAATATGATAGTTTATCAGATAGTGCATATCTAAGAGCAAAAGAGGATTATTTAATAGGAATTAACTTTTCAAGACTATTATCAATAATATTTGGAAAAAGACTTGCAAAAGATATAAATGAAGAAAAAGCATCTATATCAGTAGGTAGAGTAATGACATGTGTGTTAGGAATGGTTGTATCAAGAGAAAGAGAAATAAGAAACTTCCAAAAAACAAAATATTATAAAATAATAGGAAAATTTGGAACAGAAGATTCATACTTTAAAGCAGAATGGAAAAGTGCAGAAGATTCTACAATGTGGGAATCAAATAAACTATATAATGAAACAGGATTCAAAAAAGAAAAAGATACCCAAGACTTTATATTATCATTAAAAGATAAAAAAGCGATCATCAAAGAAATAAAAAAATCAAAACAAAAAGATAATGCACCATTATTATTTAACCTAGCAGAAATCCAAAACGAATGTACAAAAAGATTTAAAATAAAACCAGATGAAACACTTGAAATAATACAAAATTTGTATGAAAAGAAATTAGTAACATATCCAAGAACAGATGCAAGGGTTTTATCAACAGCAGTTGCAAAAGAAATAAAGAAAAACCTAAATGGTATTGCAAAAGGATATAAAAATGAAGAAGCTCAAAAATACATAAATAAAATGGTAGAAGAAAAATATTCAACAAATCTTTTAAAAACAAAATATGTAAATGATAGTAAAATAACAGACCACTATGCAATTATACCAACAGGACAAGGATATGAAAACTTTGATAAATTACCAGAGTTGCAAAAACAAGTATATGATATAATCGTAAAAAGATTTTTAGCAATATTTTTCCCACCAACAGAATATAACAAAATACAAGTTACTGTTCAAATACAAATGAATGAAAATAAAAACGAATTGTTTTATGCAAGTGAAAAAATTTGTATAAACAAAGGATATTTAGAAATTTTACAGAAAAAAGACAAAAAAACAAACAAATTATCCACAGAAAGTTCAGAAATTGTGGATAATTCAGTGGATAAACAAGAAGAAAATTCTGAAGAGAACATAAAAATATTAAAAACATTAAAAAAGAATCAAGAAATACAAGTTAATAATTTTGAGACAAAAGAAGCGGAAACATCTCCTCCAAGCAGATATAATTCAGGTTCTATAATACTTGCAATGGAAAATGCAGGTAAATTAATAGAAGATGAAGAATTAAGAGAACAGATAAAAGGAGCAGGTATAGGAACAAGTGCAACAAGGGCAGGAATTATTAAAAAATTAGAGCAAATTAAATATTTGCAAATAAACTCAAAAACACAAATAATAACACCAACGCAAAAAGGAGAAAAAATATATGATATAGTAAATAATTCTATGCCAGATATGTTAAATCCTAAATTAACAGCTAGTTGGGAAAAAGGTTTAGATATGGTCGCAAAAAAAGAAATCGAACCAAATGAATTTATGGTAAAATTAGAAAATTATATAAGATCTAAATTTAACAGACTAGTAGTGAAGAGATAAAATAAATATCAATAAAAACCAGGCTAGCATAAATGCCAGCCTGGTCAAAGGAGTTAAAACACTGCTCTGGGTTCTTTAACCCAGTTATTAGAAAATCTCATATGGTCATTATCAGTAATAATGACCTCCCTTTTTCCACAGTCAAGCCCATATTTTTCCAAAAACTCGGAAAATGAGCTTGATCGTTTCCAAAGAACAACACAATGCAACTTTGAAAACTGCATATTTACATACCGCTTGAATTCGTTAAAAGCATCTGAATTCAAACAGAAATTTGGAAACAGCCTGTCAAAAGCAGCGGTTACAATCTCATTTGAAAGTTTCATAGAGTAATATCCTCCTTTTTTATGAAAATAAATTTTTAGTTACAATATAATTATAACATTAATTAACATAACTGTCAAAAAACAGGTTCAAAATACTTCCATTTTCCAAAAAAACATGATATAATATACAAATCTAAAGAAAAGATTATTCAATATTTCAAATGCAACCAGATTAATACATTAGAAAAGGAATGAAGAAAAAGTGAACACAATAATAGGCGATTTAGGAAAATCAAAAAAATTTGTAGATTTAATAAAGCAAATAGAAAATAAAACAAGTCCGATATTAATATCGGGCTTAACTAGCGTGGGAATGATACAAATAATATCAGGCATAAATACATATGCAAAAAAGCCAATTGCAATAATAACATATAATGAAATACAAGCAAAACAAATAATAGAAAACTTGCAAAACTTCACAGATAAAGCAATATTTTTTCCAAAAAAAGAAATCGTAACATATGACTATATAGCAGAAAGTAAAGACTTGCCATATGAAAGAATAGAAACACTAAATCAAATAATACAAAAAAGGCTACCTATAGTAGTAACAACAATAGAAGCGATAATGCAAAAAATACCGTCAAAAGAAACACTATATAAAAACAGATTAGAATTAAAAATAGGAAATACATATTCATTAGAAGAAATAAAACAAAAGTTAGTAAACTTAGGATATATAAGAAGTGATTTAATAGAAGGAAAAGGAGAATTTAGTGTAAGAGGAGACATACTAGACATAGCCATAGATGAAAAAACAGGTGTAAGAGCTGAATTTTGGGGAGATGAAGTAGACTCAATAAGAAAATTTGCAATAGCAAGCCAAAGGTCAATAAATACACTAGAAAAAATTGAGATAAATCCAGCACATGAATACATCTTAGAAAGACCAATCGAAGAAATTATAGGTAAAATAAGAAATAAAGTAGTAAAAGAAAAGCAAGAAGAAATTTTAGAAGAAGATATCGAACAAATAAAAGCAGGAAACTATATAAGTAAAATAGATAAATATTTTGACTGCTTTTATAAAAATCAATCAACATTATTAGAATATTTTTCTGACAATTATATAATTGCAATTGATGAAGAAAGCAAAATAGAACAAAGAGCAAAAAACATTATACAAGACAATATAAATTTAAGTAAAAGTTTAATAGAAAAAGAAAAAATAGTACCAGAAGCAATAGAGAACATACAAAAATATGATGTATTGCAAGAAAAAATAGAAAACAAAAAAAGCCTAATATATTTAGAAAAACAAGATATATTAGTAAAAAAGCAAGCAGAAAAATATGATTTTAAATATAGAGAAGTAAATTATTATAAAAGTGAAATAGAAAATTTATTTAAAGACTTAAAAACATCAATAAAAGAAAATAAAGACATATATATTCTAGTATCATCAAAAGATAAAGCAAAAAAACTACAAGAAACACTAGAAAAAGAAGAAATTATAGCAAAAATAGAAGAAAATTTAGATAAAACAATAATAGTAAAATCAAAAGAAAAAGTCATAACAATAGGAATAGGTAAATTAACAGAAGGATTTGAAAACTATGAAATAAACCAACTAGTAATATCAGCAGAAGACCTAATAGAAGGAAAAAGAAGAAAAAGAATATCAATACATAAAGAATATAGTGAAGGAGAAAAAGTAGTATTTGCAGATCTAAAAATAGGAGACTATGTTGTTCACAAAAACTATGGTATAGGAATATATATAGGTGTAAATACAATAACAGCAGATAAAGTAACAAAAGATTATATAAAAATCAAATATGCAAATGATGATGTATTGTATGTTCCAACAAACCAATTAGACAGCATCAGAAAATACATAGGAGGAGATTCTATACAACCTAAAATAAACAAATTAGGAAGTAGAGAATGGACAGAAACAAAAGCAAGAGTAAAGAAAAATTTAAGAGAAGTAGCAAGAGAACTAATAGAGTTATATGCAAAAAGAGAAAAATCAAAAGGATTTGCGTTTAGTAAAGATACGCCATGGCAACAAGAATTTGAAGCAAAATTCCCATATCAAGAAACAGAAGATCAATTAAGATGTATAGAAGAAGTAAAAAAAGATATGGAATTGGCAAAACCTATGGATAGACTATTATGTGGAGATGTTGGTTATGGAAAAACAGAAGTAGCAATAAGAGCAGCATTTAAAGCAGTAATGGACCAAAAACAAGTTGCATATTTAGCACCAACAACAGTTTTAGCAGACCAACAATATAAAGAATTCAAAGAAAGGATGAAAGACTATCCTATAAAAGTAGAATTGCTAAATAGATTTAGAACAGAAAAACAGCAAAAAGAAGTAATCAGAAAATTAAAATTAGGAGAAGTAGATATTGTCATTGGAACACATAGATTACTAAGCAAAGACGTAGAATTCAAAGACATAGGACTATTAATAATAGATGAGGAACATAGATTTGGAGTAAAAGCAAAAGAAAAAATAAAAGAATACAAAACAAGCATAGATGTATTAACAATGACAGCAACACCAATACCTAGAACATTACATATGTCAATAGTAGGAATAAGAGATATGTCAGTAATATATGAACCACCACAAAATAGAAAACCAGTGCAGACATATGTATTAGAATATGATGAAGAAGTAGTAAAAGAAGCAATAACAAAAGAACTAGAAAGAAATGGACAAGTATTTTATATCTTCAACAATGTAGAAAACATACAAAAAAAAGCAGACACAATATCAAGATTAGTACCAGAAGCAGAAGTAGCATATGCACATGGAAGAATGAATGGTAAAGAAATTGAAGAAATAATGAAAGATTTTATTGATAAAAAGACAAATGTACTTGTATGCACAACAATACTAGAATCAGGAATAGACATACCAAATGCAAACACAATAATAGTAGAAAATGCAGATAGAATGGGACTAGCACAACTATATCAAATAAGAGGAAGAGTAGGAAGAAGTGATAGACAAGCATATGCATATATCACATACAAAAGAGACAAAATGATAAGCGAAGTAGCAAATAAAAGACTAAAAGCAATAAAAGAATTTACAGAATTTGGTTCAGGATTCAAAATAGCAATGAGAGACCTAGAAATAAGGGGAGCAGGAAGTTTGCTTGGAGAAATACAGTCAGGACACCTAGAACAAGTTGGATATGATACATATTGTAATTTATTAGATGAAGTTGTAAAAGAAATGAAAGGAATAGAAATCCAAGAAGATACAGACCTACAAATAGATTTAAATGTATCAAGCTATATTCCAGAAGAATATATATCAGATGGTAGCCAAAAAATTGAAATATATCAAGATATTGCATTATGTAAAAACGAAGAAAACATACAAGATGTAACAGACGAAATAATAGATAGATTTGGAAACCCACCAGTAGAAATCGAAAATCTATTAGATATAGCAAGAATAAAATATCTAGCAAAAGCACTAAATATAATAAAAATACAAAGTAAAAAAACTGCTGTAACATTCACATTTGAAAATAGTAAAATAGATATAGATTTAAACAAATTAGTAGAAAAATACGGAACAAAAATAAAATTCTCAGCAGGAATAAAACCAATGATTACCCTAGAAATAGGTTCAGCAAATGAAAGACAAATATTAAATGACACAACAGAATTCTTGAGAATAGGGATTTAGGGACGTATCTTAAAATCCCTATTTTTCGGGATTTCGGGGACACACCTCAAAAAATATTTAATATAAATGTATAAGTAATAAAAAGTGTGAAACAAATTTGATAAAATAATCAAAAAAAGTTTCACATTTTTTAATATAAACAACATAAAATAGTTGATAAACTTGCTAAAAATCAAAAAAAGTTATAAAATACAATAGTACAGAACATAATAAGTGTACTATTGTTTTTGTATAAAAGGAGAAAAACTATGAATATAATTTCAAGCAAAGAAAATGAATATATAAAACACATACGAAAATTGAAAGAAAAAAAATTTAGAGACCAAAATAACGAATATATAATAGAAGGCTTAAAAATGGTAGAAGAAGCAATACAAGAAAAAGCCCAAATAAAGAATATAATAATATGTGATGACTGCGAAAAAACAGGAAGTATACCAAAAGACCTAATGTACGAAATAGCAAAATATAATTGCATATCCGTAACAAAGAAAATATTTGAGCTATTAACAGAAGTAGTAAATCCACAAGGAATAATAGCAATAGTAGGAAAAGAAAGTAAAGAAACAAACATAGATAAAGAGCAAGAAATAATATTAGCATTAGATGACATACAAGACCCAGGAAACTTAGGAACAATATTACGAACAGCAGACAGTGTAGGACTAAAACAAATTTTAGTATCAAAAGGAACAGCAGACGCATATAATCCAAAGGTTGTTCGTTCAACTATGGGGGCAATATTCAGAATAAAAATAATAGAATGTGAAAATTTAGAAATAAAACTAAAAGAATTACAAAAAGATAGTTACAAAATATTAGTAACATCATTACAAACAAAACAAAGTATATATGATGTAAAATACAATAAAACAGTCATAGTAATAGGAAACGAAGCAAAAGGAGTATCAGAAAACATACAAAAAATAGCAGACAAAAAAGTAAAAATACCAATGCTAGGAAAAACAGAAAGCCTAAATGCATCAGTAGCAACAGGAATAATACTATATGAATATGTAAGACAAAAAATTGGCAAATAGGGATAGGGATTTTGAGATACGTCCCTAAATCCCGATTTGAAATAGGAGTATAAAATGTACAGAGAAAAGATAGAAGAACTAATTAAATGGAAAAAAGAAAACAATAGAAGTGTCTTAATAATAAAAGGTGCACCAAGAACAGGTAAAACATGGCTTTTAAAGGAATTTGGTGAAAAATATTATGACAAAACTATATACATTGATTTGAAAAATGAAGCCAATAAAGAGATTTCCAATGAAGTAACAAATATAAAAAATTTGATTGAGCAAAAAGAAAATGAAGATATAGAAAAAAGCATAGAAGATATTTTAAAAATAACAGAAGAGAATAAAACAGAACATTTAATAATATTAGATAATTTAGAGTATAATGAAAATGCAGTAAATAACTTAAAAAAGCTTTTAAAAAGCAATAGAAAATTTGATATAGTAGCATCAATATCAAAATATGGATTAGCATTACCAGAGAATATTAAATTACCAGAGAATAAAGTAAAATATGTAACTTTAAGACCGCTAAATTTTAGAGAGTTTCTATTAGCCACAGAGAATATAGATATAGAAAAATTGAACATAAAAGATAAAATTGAAGAAATAGAAAATAATAATTCAAAATATCTGAATAGTCTAAAAAAATACATATTTATAGGTGGAATGCCAGAAGTTGTTAAGGATTTCTGTCAAAACAAAAATTATTCAAATGCAAGGATTTTACAAAAAAACATTTTAAATAAATATGAAAAAGAATTAGAAAAAACACCAATTACAATAAGAGAAAATGTAAAGAATGTTTGGAATCGAATCCCAGAAAGAGATTTAAGCAATAATGGAACATGGACTTATTCAGAAATAAGAGAAGGAGCACAAGTAAATGAATTTGAGATAGCCATCAAATATTTAGAAGATTTAGGATATATATATAGAATTAATAGAATATATAAAGCAGATATGCCACTTATTGTATACCAAGACAAATCACTTTTTAATCTATTTTATATAGATATAGGATTATTTTCAACAAAAATGAAATTAGAATTATCAGTAATACTAGAAAAAGATAGAATATTTACAATTTATAAAGAAAATTTATCAGAACAATATATAATGCAAGAATTAAGAAGTAGAATAGATAACAGCATATATTGTTGGAAATCAGAAAACTTTTTAAATTTTGTTAATTTTGTATTTCAATATGATGGAAGAATATATGGAATAAAGAAAATGATAGAAGTGCTAAAAAATGATGTAAGTTTAAGATTATTTCATCAAAATAATGATATCAATAATTGTATAAACATCACATTAAATAAATACACATATGAAGGATGGCGCAAGGACATTCCTATTTATTTAATAGGAGATATTAATTTCATAAAATATAGAAAAATTTAGTTATATAAGGAAGGGTTAAAAATGATAATACACATAGTAATGGTCGAACCAGAAATACCACAAAATACACGGAAATATAGCAAGAACATGTGCTATAACAGGAGCTAAATTACATTTAGTACATCCACTAGGATTTAAAATAGATGAAAAATCAGTAAAAAGAGCAGGGTTAGACTATTGGGACAAGCTAGATATAGAAGAACATAATTCATTAGAAGAATTTTTAGACAAATATAAGCCAGAAGAACATAACATGTTTTTTGCAACAACAAAAGGTAAAACAAAATATACTGACATAAATTATTCTAACATGGATGAAGTATTTGTATTGTATGGAAAAGAAACAAAAGGATTACCGGAATGGATTTTAGAAAAATATTTAAACACAAAAACAATCAGGATACCAATGCTTCCAACATTAAGATCATTAAACCTATCAAATTCAGTAGCTATAATAACATATGAAATATTAAGGCAAAAGGATTTTGAAGGACTAGAAGGAATAAGTAAATATTTTGATAAATAGAAGGAGTTTTTATGAGTTTAAATCCAAAAGCATATACACAAGTAAGTTATATAATAAATAATATGTCTTCAGAATTAAAAAATAGGATACCAAAAGAAATTATTTCAATGATAGAAAAAAGAAAAGATAGTTCATACAATATAGATGTAGAAAATATTGAAGATTTAAATCTATTAGAAGATACTGAAAAAATATTATCAGTAATATATACAGATTATATCGCTACAGTTGAAGAAAAGGAGATAATAAAAAATAAAGAAAAGATAGTAAAAAACAGATTAAATTGAGAATTAGGGTGAAACAATGGGAAAAAGAAAATATGGTAATATATATGAAGAAATAATAAATTGGCTCAAAACACATAATGGAAATTTTCCAAGAGGGAATATAATAAGAAAAGGAAGAAGGCTAAAAATAGAAGAACTAACTGATGATGAAAAAAAAGAAGTTCATCTTGCAGAAAGATGGAGAAGAACTCCAGAACATTGTGCATATGTAAAATATAAAAATAGTGAATTAAGTAAAATTCCAGAAGAATATCAAGGTGTTATAAGTAGAATAAAAATATATGCAAAAAAAACAACATATGAAAAGATGAAAGAATGGCTAACTACTCATGAAGGAAAAACGCCAAGAAAAAATATTAGAAAAAATGGAAAAACTTTAACAGTATATGAAATGACAGAAGAAGAAAAAGAAGAAGTAAATTTAAATCAAAGATGGAAAGCTTCAAAAGAATATCAAATATTCAAAAAATACATAAACGAAGCAGACGAGAATATACCAAAAGAATACATAAGAATAATTAGGGAATATAAAGAATTAATGAAACAAGATAATAGGATACGAAAGATAATGAGGAAAGCTGTAGGAAAAAGAGTAGGAGATAATGAAGAAACTAGAAAAGAAATAGAACAAGAAATGAAACAAGAAATAGAATATCAAAGATAAAGTATGTCTTAGATCTATTATTAGATAAAGACATACTTTTTTGCACTTAAAAAACAAATTTACATAAAATATATTAAGCAACAATAGGAAAAAACAAAATTTACAGCAAGAACAAAAGTGGAAAGGAATGATAGTAAAAATGGATAAAATATTAGAATTAAAAGATATAAGTAAAAAATATCAAAGCAAAAAAGGAGAAATATTAGCAATAGACAATATAAATATGAGAGTAAAAGAAGGAGAATTTGTATCAATAATAGGACCAAGTGGATGTGGAAAATCAACATTACTATCAATAATAAGTGGATTAGAAGAAAAAACAACAGGAGAAATATATATAGAAGGAGAAAAAATAGAAGGAATATCAGCCAAAATAGGATATATGTTGCAAAAAGACTGTTTACTAGAGTGGAGAACAATTTGGAGTAATGTTGTATTAGGACTAGAGCTAAAAGGAAAAATAAATGAAGAAAATAAAAACTATGTAGAAAACTTACTAAAAAAATACAATTTGTATGACTTTAAAGACAAATATCCATCAGAATTATCAGGAGGAATGAGACAAAGAGCAGCATTAATCAGAACCTTAGCAGTAAGACCAAAAATTCTATTATTAGATGAAGCATTTTCAGCATTAGATTATCAAACTAGAATTATGGTTACAAATGACATATATAACATATTAAGAAAAGAAGGAATCACAGCAATTATAGTAACACATGATATATCAGAAGCAATAAGTATGTCAGATAGAGTAGCCGTCTTAACAAAAAGACCAGGAACAATAAAGGACATACACAAAATAGACTTTGAAATGGAAAATAGAAATCCAATAAATTGCCGAGAAAATCCAAAATTCAGTAAATATTTTAATACATTATGGAAGGAGCTTGGTGTAGATGAATAAAATAATTTCAAAAGAAAGAAAACAATATTTAAGTAAAATAAAAAAACATAAAATATTAGTACTAGTAACACAAATATTAGTACTTGTAGGCTTCTTAGCATTGTGGGAAATACTTGCAGATTTAAATATAATAGATAGCTTTATAACAAGTAGTCCAAGTAGAATATTAAATACATTTATGAACCTAGGTTCAAATGATTTATTAACACATATAGGAGTAACAGTATATGAAACTGTTGTGGGATTTTTAATCGGAACAATATTAGGAATAGTAATAGCAATAATACTATGGTGGTCAAACTTTTTAGCAAAAGTATCAGAGCCATTTTTAGTAGTCTTAAACAGCTTACCAAAAGTAGCATTGCGGACCAGTAATAATAATATGGGTAGGAGCAGGAACACCAGCAATAATAGTAATGGCAGTAGCAATATCATTAGTAGTAACAATATTAGAAAATTTAAATGGATTTTTAAGAACAGATAAAGATTTAATAAAAATGGCAAAAACATTTAAAGCCAATAAAATGCAAATATTAACAAAAATAGTATTACCAGCAAACATCTCTACATTTATAAATTCTTTAAAAGTAAATATAGGACTTTCTCTTGTAGGTGTAATATCAGGAGAATTTTTAGTATCAAAAGCAGGGCTTGGATATCTAATAGTATATGGAGGGCAAGTATTTAAACTAGACCTTGTAATGACAAGTGTAATAATTTTAGGAATAGTCGCAGGAATAATGTATGGGATAGTTGTATTACTAGAAAAAGCAATATTAAACAGTAAAAAATTTAAGTAAATTAATGTTTCAACTGTCAATGGGGACGGAGATTTTTGACAACTTATTTTAATATTAAATGTGTATATCCTAAATTATATTATTTTAGAAAAATCGCTTGATTGGAATGAAAAATAGAAATTGTTGTATTTACAGATGAGGGATGTTCATGGACAAAATCTTTGATTTTGGGCCTGAATGAAAGAGGCGCATCTGTAAATATTACAATTTCTTTTTGAATGAAATGAACAGATTTTTATAAAATAATATAATTTAGGAGAAAGAAACATAATAACAAGTTGTCAAAAATCTCTGTCCCCATTGACAAAATTTAGATAACAAACATAAGATATAATAATACATCAAAGTAAAAGCAAGAATAAAAAAGGAAAGGAGAAGTTATGAAAAGAAACATAATAATAGTAGTGATAATCCTAATAATTGTTATTATAGGAGTAAGCATATATAGTATATTTAGCAACAAAAATGAAACAGAAACAGAATTAAAAACAGTAAATGTAAGTGAAGTAACAAGGTCAGTATTCTATGCACCACAGTATGTGGCAATAAATGAAGGATTTTTTGAAGAAAATGGAATAAAAGTAGAATTAACAACATCATCAGGAGCGGATGCAGTAATGACAACAGTACTTGCAAATCAATGTGATATAGGATTTGCAGGACCAGAAGCATCAATATATGTATATAATGAAGGAAAAGAAGACCATACACAAGTATTTGCACAACTAACAAAAAGAGATGGATCACTATTAATATCAAGAACAGACACAGACAATTTCAGTTGGCAAGACCTAAAAGGAAAAACAGTAATACCAGGAAGAAAAGGTGGAGTACCATATATGACACTTGAATATGTGTTAAGAAAAAACGGAATAGATCCAGAAACAGAAGTAACATTAGATGACAGCATAAAATTTGACTTAATGGCAGGAGCATTCGCAAGTGGAAATGCAGACTATGTAACACTATTTGAACCAACAGCATCATTAACAGAACTAGAAGGAAAAGGATATGTAGTAGCATCAGTAGGAGAAGCAGCAGGAGAAATACCATATACAGCATATTTTGCAAAACAAAGTTATATAGAAAACAATGAAGAAACAATACAAAGCTTCACAAATGCGATTTATAAGGGACAACAATGGGTAAAAGAACATACAGCAAAAGAAATAGCAGAAAGTATACAAAGCTTTTTCCCAGACACTAGTATAGAATTGCTAGAAAATGCGGTACAGACATATAAAGACATAGACGCATGGAATGACACACCAGTCTTAAAAGAAGAAAGTTTTAATAGATTACAAGAAGTAATGAAGCAAGCAGGAGAACTTAACGAAGAAGTACCATATGAAGAAATAGTAAATAACCAATATGCTGAAAAGGCAATAGGGATTTAGGGACGTATCTTAAAATCCCTAAAAGAAGGGATTTTGGGGACGGACCTCAAAATCCCATTTTTTTAATTTGTCGAATTTTGCGATGAAAAGTTAGGCAATTTTAATAAAAAGTATTGAATTTTAAGATAAAATATGATTAAATAAAATAAATTTACATAAAATAAATTTTAATTTTATCATGAAATTTTTCAAATTGTCAAAAAGTATATTTAAATCTTTTAAAATTCCTAAATAAACATTTAAAATTTGAATTATTTAATTAGAATTTATTAAGAAAGGAGAAATATTGAAATTTTTTACATATAATGATTATATTGATTATAATCAAAATAGAAACATAAGAGAAACAGTAAAAAAATTAACAAAAGGGGAAAGAATAGAGCAATTAACAGAAACAGAAGAAAGAATAGAAACAATAACTAAATTAATTATGAGGAATAAAAAAGAAAATTTTTTACTTATAAACGAATTTTTTAATGAAAAAATAAATTCGAACAATTTTGATTGGATAAAACTAAAAGAACAAAAAAGAAACATAAAAATATTCAAAGAAAGAAGTGAAGAAAAATATTATATTTTTGATTATAAAATAAAAAAAGATAATCATATAGTGTACAAAATTTTTAAATTATGTATAGAGATAGTAGAAAATTGGAAAATGAAAAATAAAGAAAGCAATTATCCAATAATTTATCCAATTATAATATATTTAGGAGATGAAGAATGGGACATTAAAATTCAAAGAAAATTAAAATCAACAGAGATTAAATCAAATGGAATATTTTTATCATACAATGTAATTGATTTCAGCAAAATATCATCTGAAAATTTATTAAAAAAAGAATCTCTATTAGCTAATGTAATAGGAGTAAAAAATCAAAAAGAACAAAACTTAGAAAAATATATAAGGGAAAATATAAAATATACAAATGACATACAAAAATATCAAAATATAAAAAGAATGTACTATTATTTAAATTATAAAACTAAAAAGTAAATATTTACAAATAAATTATAAAAAACTATTGACAGTTGAACTTATAGGTGCTATATTTACTACAGAAACACAAACAAACATTTTGAGACTTCTTTAAATAAAAAGGAGGAGATAATATGGCATCTGTACCAGATTATTCAATTATAGGAAGAAGAATAAAAGAAGCTAGAATGGAAAGAAAAATATCTCAAGAAGAACTGGCAGAAAAGATGGAAATATCAGTATCATTTGTAAGTAGATGGGAAACAGGTAGAGCAAAAATAAATTTAAAAAGATTAATAGAAATATCAAAAATATTAGAAGTAACAACAGATTTTCTTATATCTGGAAGTGAAACCGAAACAAGAAATTATTTATCAAGAGAGTTTAATGATATCTTAGAAAAGTGCAATTCTAATCAACAAAAGTTCATATACAGAGTAGCAGAATTAGTTACACAAATGAATATATAACACTTTACAAAGACCAAAAAATATTATAAAATGACATAAATATGCAAACAGATAAAGGTGGTATAAATGTATTTAAAAAGATTAGAATTACAAGGATTTAAGTCATTTGCAGATAAAACAGTACTAGAATTCAGAAAAGGAATAACAGGAATAATAGGACCAAATGGATCAGGAAAAAGCAATATTTCAGACAGTATAAGATGGGTTTTAGGAGAGCAAAGTATGAAAGCATTAAGAGGTGCTAAATCATTGGATATAATATTTGCAGGAACCCAAAACAGGAAATCATTAGGATTTGCAGAAGCATCATTAGTATTTGATAATTCAGACAATAGCTTACCAATAGAATATCAAGAAGTAACTATAACAAGAAAAATATATAGAACAGGAGAAACAGGATATTATATAAATAAAACACCATGCAGATTAAAAGATGTATTAGAATTATTCATGGACACAGGGATAGGAAAAGATGGATATTCAATAATAGGACAAGGAAAAATAGACGAAATATTAAGCAATAAATCTGAAGATAGAAGACATATTTTTGAAGAAGCAGCAGGAATTGTTAAATATAAAATAAGAAAACAAGAATCAGAGAAAAAATTAGAACAAACAAAATTAAACCTGTTAAGAATAAATGACATATTAACAGAAATCGAAGCAAATTTAGAGCCATTAAAAATACAATCAGAAAAAGCAAAAAAATATTTAAATCTAAGAGAAGAATTAAAAAACATAGAAGTAGGACTATTCATATACAACATAGATAAATATAAAGAAACTTTAAATGAATTAATTAAAGATGAAGAAATAATGCAAAATCAATGTAATGAAGAAGAAGAAAAACTTGAAAAAGTAAAAAGCCTAAAAGAAGAATTAAAAGAAACAATAGATAATATCACATTACAAATAGAAGAAATGTCAAATAGTGGATTTGAAAGCCAAAAAGAAATTGAAATGCTAAATTCAGATATAAATGTAGCAAAAACAAAGATAACAAATAACACAGAAAATAAAGAAAGATATGGAAAAGAAATAGAAGAAAAAAATCAAAGAATACAAGAATTAGAAGAAGAATTAAAACAAAAAGAAGAAAAGAAATTCAACTTAAAAGAAAATAAAGAAAAATTTGAAAAAGAACTAAAAACAAAAGAAGATGAACTAGCAAAAATAACAGAAAAACTAACATCAAAAGAGCTAGAAATAGAAGGATATAAAAAGCAAGTAGAAGAAAATAGTGACCAAAAATATGAATTAGGAACAGAAATAAATACACAAAAAACAAATTTGCAAAACTATGATAAAAGAATAAATCAAATAAAACAAGAAATAACTTCAAACATTTCTGAATTAGATAGAACCAGAATGGAAAAAGAAGAATTATCAAAAAACTTTTATGAAATAGAAAACTCAAGAAATAAAACATTAAAAAATATAGAAGAAATATCAAACGAAAAAAATGAAGCAGATAAAAAGATAAAAACATATGAAGATAAAATCAGAAATATAGAAGATTCTATAAGAATGAAACAATCAAGAAGAAATTTCTTAGTTGAAACAGAAAAGGAAAAAGAAGGCTATATAAAAAGTGTTAAATCATTATTAAAAGATTGTGAAAACATAAAAGAACTAGGAAAAGGAATGCATGGAGTTCTTGCAAATATAATTGAAGCACCAGAAGAATTAGAAACAGCAATAGAAATGTGTTTAGGAGCAAGTTTGCAAAACATAGTAACAGACACAGAAGAAGAAGCTAAAAACTTAATTGAACATTTAAGAAAAAATAACTTAGGTAGAGCATCATTTTTACCTATCACATCAGTAAAAGGTAAAAAACTAGAAAAAGCAAAATTAAATGAAAACGGAGTAATTGGAATTGCTTCAGATTTAGTAAAATATGATAAAAAATATGAACAAATAATTTTGAATTTACTAGGAAGAACTGTAATTACAGATACAATAGAAACAGCAATTAAAGTAGCAAAACAAAACAATTACACATTTAGAATAGTAACAAAAACAGGAGATATAATAAATCCATCAGGAGCCATGACAGGAGGATCAGTTAGCAAAAAAACTGTAAATATATTAGGTAGAAGTAAAGAAATTGAAAAATTAGGAAAAGAAATTACTAATGAAGAAAAGAAAAAAGAAGAACTTATAAAAGAAAAAGAAAATTATGAAAATTCAATAAAAAATGTTATTGAACAATCCAAAGAGCTAAACTCTAAATTACAAGAAATTGAAATAGAATACGCAACAGAAAAACAAAAAATATTATCAATAGAATCAAGTATAGAGAAAATAGAAAAAAGGATAAAAACATTAAAAGAAGAAAAAGAAACAATAGAAAATCAAATAAAAGAAGCAAATAACATAATTGAAAATGATAATAAACAAATAGAAGAATTAACAATTAAAATAGAAGAACTATCAAAATATATACAAGAATATGCAGAAAACAATAAAGAAAACCAAAAATACATAGATGACTTAAATTTTGATATAACAAACCTAAAAATTTCAGTATCATCTTTTGATGAAAGCGAAAATTCTATTTTAGAAATACAAGAAAGAATAAATCAAGAAATAGAAAACAACAAAAATAGTATAAAAGATAAAACAGAACAAATTGAAAAAATAAAACAAGACAATTTCAATTTAGAAGAAAATATAAAAGAAATACTAGAAAAAATAGAAAATATAAAAGAAACTGTAAAAAATAGTGGAACTAAAATAGAAGAATTAAAACAAGAAAGAACCCAAAAAAGTGAAATATTGTCAAAACAAGAAGAGCAAATAACAGAGAAATTTAATGTAATAGAAGATTTAAAAGCACAGCTAGTAAAACTAGATGTCAAAAAAACAAAAATACAAGAAGATATAAATTCTATTATAAATAAGATGTGGGAAGAATATGAACTTACACCAAATGCAGTAGAAAATTATGAAAAACCAAATAATATTTCAGCAACACAAAAAGAAGTAAATAGACTAAGAAATGAAATAAAAGAAATAGGAAGTGTAAACATAGATTCTATTGAAGAATATAAAAACTTAAAAGATAGATATGATTTCATGAGTGAGCAAAGATTAGATCTAGAAACAACAATGAACAAACTAAGAAAAATTATATCTGAAATGACACAAATAATGAAAGAACAATTTAAAGAAAAATTCAAAGTAATAAATAAAAACTTTGACGAAGTATTTAAAGAATTATTTGGTGGAGGAAAAGCAGAATTAAAATTAGAAGATGAAGAAAAAATACTAGAATGTGATATAGAAATAACAGCACAACCACCAGGAAAGAAACTGCAAAGTATGACACTATTGTCAGGAGGAGAAAAAGCATTAACAGCAATAGCATTATTATTTGCAATCTTAAAAATAAATCCAGCACCATTCTGCGTCTTAGACGAAATCGAAGCAGCATTAGATGATGTAAATGTATACAGATATGCAGAATATCTAAAAAAATTTGCTAAAGATACACAATTCTTAGTAATAACACATAGAAAAGGAACGATGGAAGTAGCAGATACAGTATATGGAGTAACAATGGAAGAAAACGGAATTTCTAAATTGTTATCTATGAAATTGAAACAATAGGGACGTAGCAAATTGTCCAAAAATTGTTCAAAAGGGACAGACATATTTATAATTTGTTAAGTTGAAATTTTAAAAGCAATTATTCAAAAAGTCGAATTTTATATTTTCTAAAAAATTTTAAAGGACAAAACCAATTTTTGGTCTGTCCCTTTTGAACAATTTTTGGACAATTTGATACGTCCCTAAAAGAACAATTTTGCAAAACCAATAATGACAAGTAAGATTCCAGATATAATACTCCAAATATTTTCAGGAATCTTACTAAAATTACAAAGTTTTTTACCTAAAAAATTTCCAAAATTCAAAAAAAATAATTGGAATAAACTAATAAATAAAGGAAAATAGAAAGTAAAATTTTCAATCATTCCAAAACTCATACCAATACCAAAGCTATCTAAGGAAAGAGCCAACCCTAAAAAGACAGCTTCTTTAGCATCTATTGTATTAGATTTATCAAAATCAGAAGAAGTAGGATTTTTCAAAATTTGTACAGTAATGCCTAAACATTTTATAAAAAAAGAATAAATTTTTTGTTGTTCTTTTAACTTTTTATCAATTGACTTACTTATTTTCTTATCAGAAACATTTTTATTCTTTATAGATTGAAAAAATATAAAAATTCCCATTAATATCAGAATAAAGCTTCCAATATATTCAATAATATTAGTAGAAAAAATATCTTTTAAAGTACCACCTATTAAAATTGAAATGACAGAAACTATAAAAGCAATGGCAAACAATATAATTTTAGCAATAAAAGAAATTGTTGTATTTCTAATTCCATATGTAATCCCTATACCTAAGGAATCAATACTACTAGAGATAGTTAAAATTAAAGCATATAAAAACATAAAAACACCTCTTTATACATAATATGAAATAAAAAGCATAAAGTGTCAGCAAGTTATCAGAATTGTCGAAAAATGACGAACGATTTTTCTTGCAAAATAAGGAAAAATGTGATATATATACATTTAAAGATATGCGCATATTCTTTAATCAAATTTAATTTTATTTCTAGAAAAGAACTATAAATAAAATATAATTTTAAATATTTTAATTTATAGATTATTATAAAATTTTATCTAAAAATTTCCAAAAGTAAAAAATAAATATGAAAGGATGTATTAATTATGGAAGAAGAAAATGTAAAATTACTTTCTCCCAAGATAGATGTTGTTTTTCAAGCATTATTTGGAGAAGTAGGAAATGAAACAATAACGAAAGATTTTATAGAAGCTATAATAGAAAGAAAGATAGAAGAAGTGGATTTAAGTAAAAATATAGTATTAAGAAGAAAAAATTTAGAAGACAAAATGGGAGTTTTAGATGTCATTGCAAAAATAGATGACAAAGAATATGTAAATATAGAAATGCAAGTGGCAGATAAAGACAATCTCATAGAAAGAATACTATATTATTGGGCAAGACTATATACAAGAAACATAAAAAGAGGAGAAGATTACATAAATTTGAATAAAACAATAGAAGTATTAATAGTGGATTTTGAGATAAATTCACTAAAAGATGTGGGATATCATAGCAAATGGAAGATAACAGAAGAAAATGCTAGAAATTTAATATTGACAGATGATTTAGAAATACATATAATAGAAATACCAAAACTTAAAAAAGAAAAAGACAATAGAAAAAACGATGAGTTATTAAAATGGATATATTTTTTAGAAAATCCAGAAAGTAAGAAGGTAGAAGAATATATGAAAGAAAATAAAGGTATAAAAGAAGCAAAAGAAAAATTAGAAACTATGAGTGAAGATGAAAGAATGCAAATATTAGCAGACCTAAGATTAAAGGCAATAATGGATGAAAAAGCAATAAAAAGATTAGGATATAAAGAAGGATTAGAATCTGGAAAAAAAGATGGAATGAAACAAGGGTTAGAAGAAGGAAGAAAACAAGGTCTGAAGCAAGGGATAGAACAAGGAATAGAACAAGGAATAGAACAAGGAATAGAACAAGGAATAGAACAAGGGATAGAACAAGGAATAGAAAAAAGAAACAAGGAGATAGCCAAAAGCATGAAAGAACAAAATATAGATATTGAACTAATAATGAAGATAACAGGTTTGAAAAAAGAAGAAATAGAAAAATTATAAAGTGTAAATAAAAGGTTAATTTGCATTTAAAGCAGATTAACCTTTTAAAATTTAAGTAATAAATTAAGACAAGCCACATATATTTTAATAAACTTGTACAAAGGAGAGTGTAAATATGTGGCAAACATTAAAAAAAGAAGAAATTTTAAGAAAATTAAACACAAATGAGAAAACAGGACTAGAAGAATCAGAAGTATTAAAAAGGCGAGAGCAAAAAGGAAAAAACAAACTAGAAGACAAAAAGAAAGAAAGCATATTAGTAAAATTTATAAAGCAATTTAATGACTTTATGATAATAATCCTAATTATAGCATCAATAATATCTGCGATAGTTGCGAAATTACAAGGAGAAAATGACTACATTGATTCTATTATAATTATTGGAATAGTAATATTAAACGCAATAATGGGAGTAGTGCAAGAAGCCAAAGCCGAAAAATCAATAGAAAGTTTAAAACAAATGACACCACAAAAAGCAAAAGTAATAAGAGAAGGAAAAACAAAAGAGATAAATGCAGAAGAAATAGTAGAAGGAGATATAATAATATTAGAAGCTGGAAACTATGTGCCAGCAGACTGCAGATTATTAGAAAGCTATAATCTAAAAATAGAGGAATCAAGTTTGACAGGCGAAAATATACCGGCAGAAAAAGACGCAAAAGGAATATATAAAGAGAATATACCATTAGGAGATATGAAAAATATGGCCTTTATGGCAAGCATAGTAGTTAATGGACACGCAAAAGCAGTTGTAACAAACATAGGAATGGAAACACAGGTAGGCAAAATAGCAAATATGATTATAGAAAATGAATCACCAGAAACACCTATCCAAAGAAAATTAGGGCAAGTAGGAAAAATACTAGGAATAGCATGTTTAATCATATGTATAATAATCTTTATAATAGGAATCATCAAAAAAATAGAACCAGTAGAAATGTTTATGACATCAGTAGGATTAGCAGTAGCAGCAATACCAGAAGGGCTACCTGCAATAGTAACAATAGTATTATCAATTGGAATAACCAAAATGGCAAAAAAGAATAGTATTATAAGAAAATTACCAGCAGTAGAAACATTAGGAAGCAGTAATGTAATTTGTTCAGACAAAACAGGAACTTTAACACAAAATAAAATGAAAGTAGTAGAAATATATTCAAAAGATATAAACAAAACAATAGAATATGGAAGTTTATGTACAGATTGTGAAATAATAGAAAAAAATGAGATAACAGGAGATCCAACAGAAAAAGCAATAGTAGAAAAAGCAATAGAACTTGGAAAAGATAAAAATCTATTACAAAAAGAATTTCCGAGAATAAATGAAATATCATTTGATTCTAATAGAAAAATGATGACAACAATACATAAAATAGGAAACAAATATAGAATAATAACAAAAGGAGCACCAGATGTCCTACTAAAAAGATGTATAAGAACAGAAGAAAAAAATTTAGATTTGATAGCTAGAAAAGAAATATTAAATCAAAATACAATAATGGCAAATAAAGCACTAAGAGTAATAGCAGTAGCATATAAAGATGTGAACACATTACCAATTAAAATAGATAGTGAAAATATTGAAAAAGAATTAATATTCCTAGGATTAATAGGAATGATAGATCCTCCAAGAGAAAGAGTAAAAGAAGCGATAAAAACGTGTAAAGAAGCAGGAATCAAAACAGTTATGATAACAGGAGACCATTTAGATACAGCAAAAGCAATTGCCAAAGATTTAGGAATATTAAAATCAGATAATGAAGCCATAAGAGGTCAAGACTTAGATAAACTAACAGATGAGGAATTAAGAAAGAAAATCAAAAACTATTCAGTATTTGCCAGAGTAACGCCAGAACACAAAGTAAGAATAGTCAAAGCATGGCAACGAACAGGGGCAGTAGTTGCAATGACAGGAGATGGAGTAAATGATAGCCCAGCATTAAAAAACGCAGATATAGGAATAGCAATGGGAAAAAACGGGACAGATGTAGCGAAAAATGCCGCAGATATGATTTTAACAGATGATAACTTTGTAACAATAGTAGAAGCAGTTAAACAAGGAAGAAATATATATGACAATATCAGAAAAGCAATACATTTTTTAATTGCAACAAACATAGGGGAAATAGTAACAATCTTTATGGGATTAGTTTTAGGACTAAAATCACCACTGCTTGCAATACAATTACTATGGATAAATCTAGTAACAGATTCATTCCCAGCAATAGCACTTGGATTAGAGTCAGCAGAAAAAGACATTATGAACCGACAACCAATAGATAAAAGAAAAGGAATATTTGCTGACGGGTTATGGAATAAAATAATAGTAGAAGGAATAATGATAGGAATGTTAACACTAATAGCATTTAGTATAGGAAATAAATATTATGGGCTAGAAGTAGCAAGAACAATGGCATTTTTAACAATGGGATTTCTAGAATTAATACATAGTATTAATATTAAAAGCGAAAAATCCATTTTTGAAGTTGGAATTTTTGAAAATAAATATTTAATAGGAAGTATAATATTAGGAATTTTGATACAAATAATAGTAGTCTTAATACCAGCAATTGCAAACATTTTTGAAGTAACTATGCTAAATAAAACACAATGGCTAATTACAATAGTGATATCAATATTACCAATTCCAATAATGGAACTACAGAAAAAATTAAATAAATCACACACAAAAGAAAACGAAATAAAAGTCGTAAGAATTAATAAAGAAAATATTTAAAGATAAGAATATATCAAAATCCGTTCTTTTAAATTGAATATAATATCTATACATAAATATACTTTAATATAATGATTTTTCAAAGTTTTCGTTCAAGCTAATTTTCGTAGAAAATCTAAATGAATTTTACGGCACCCTTCCAAGGTAAACTTGAACTCTTTCCGTAAAATTCATTAAGTTTTTCTAAACTCAAATTACTTTCAATTCAAACTTTTCAAAATTATTATATTAAAGTATATATCAAATGAGATAAATGATTATATTCAATTTAAAAGAACGGATTTTGGTACTTAAATAACCTCTAAAGCCTGTTCATTTGAAATATAACCATATTGAACCATAGCATTAATCACTTGCGTTTGTCGTTGTTTAGCCAAAGTAGGATTAATATTTGGAGCATAAACAGAAGGAGCATTAGGAACACCAGCAACCATAGAAGCCTCATTTAAATCCAAATCTTTAGGCTCTTTATTATAATACCCCATACTAGCAGCATAAATTCCAATATATCCATTGCCAAAATTAGCAGTATTAACATAGAGTTCAAAAATCTCATTTTTAGAATAATTCTTCTCTAAATCAAAAGCAGCAATAACTTCAGCAAGTTTTCTAGACAAAGTCTTTTCTTGAGATAAAATAACATTTTTTGCAACTTGTTGAGTTATAGTGCTACCACCCTCAACTAAATCCCCAGCCTTTATATTATTAAAAATAGCTCTTGCAATAGACCTAAACTCAATAGGACCATGCTCATAATATCTGTGATCTTCAATAGCAATAACAGCATTTCTATAATAATCTGACATATCATTAAACTTAACAAAATGCTCCATATTAGTCACTTCTTCTACCCTTTCAACAAGAGGTTTTTCATCTAATGCCTTAGAATATGTTGTATAACCAATAAGAAAGAAAATAGAAAAAAGAATTATAACTAATACTAACAAAATTATTAATATTTTCCAAAATAATTTCATAATAAATCCTTTCTTTTTAAAAATTATATAATAAAAATAAAAGAAATGAAAGTAATTAATAGAATTTTAATAATTAAAATCTGAATATTGCAAAAGCAAAAATAATATGATAGAATATCAAACAGTAAAATATAAATATATTTTACTTACATATTAAACCTTAAGAAGGTGAAAAAAATGATAAAATTTACAAAAATGCAAGGGCTAGGGAATGATTATGTCTATATTGATGCCATAAATCAAAAAATAGAAGACGAATCAGCTCTAGCTAAATTTGTCAGTGATAGACACTTTGGCGTAGGATCAGATGGACTAATCCTAATATGTAAAAGTAAAGTAGCTGACTTTAAGATGAGAATGTTTAATTCAGATGGAAGCGAAGCAGAAATGTGTGGAAACGGAATTAGATGTGTTGCAAAATTTGTATATGATAAAAACCTTACAAATAAAACAACACTAACAGTTGAAACACTTGCAGGAATTAAACAACTAAAACTAAATACAAAAGACGGAAAAGTAGAAACAGTAAGAGTAAATATGGGAGAACCAATACTAGAACCTGAGAAAATACCAGTAAACTCAAAAGAAAAGCCCGTCAGACACTTAAAATTACAAGCAGAAGACAAAGAATTTGAATTCACATGTGTATCTATGGGAAATCCACACGCAATAACATTTGTTAAAGACACGAAAAATTTTGACGTTGAAAAATATGGAAAAGTATTAGAAATAAATCCAATATTTCCTAAAAAGACAAATGTAGAATTCATACAAATAGTAGACAAAGAACACATAAAAATGAGAGTTTGGGAAAGAGGAGCAGGAGAAACATTAGCATGTGGAACAGGAGCAAGTGCAAGTGGTGTAGCATGTGTTTTAAATAACCTAACAAATAGAAAAGTATTAGTAGAACTGTTAGGAGGAAACTTAGAAATAGAATGGAATGAAAAAGATAATCATGTATATATGACAGGGCCAGCAGTTACAGTATTTGAAGGAGAATTACCAGACTAACTAGAATTTACATGATTAACCTCAAAATATAAATTTGACAAGAAAATAACAATAAATAGGAGTGATAATATGAGTAAAATCAACGAAAATTTTTTAAACTTACAAGAAAGCTACTTATTCTCTACAGTAGCAAAAAAAGTAGCAAAATACACAGAAGAAAATCCAGACAAAAAAGTCATAAAATTAGGAATAGGAGATGTAACAAGACCAATAGTTCCAGCATGCATAGAAGCTATGCATAAAGCAGTAGATGAAATAGGGACAGAAGAAGGATTCAAAGGATATGGACCAGAACAAGGATATGAATTCTTAAGAAATGCAATAGTAGAAAATGATTACAAAACAAGAGGAATTGAAATTAAACCAGATGAAATATTTGTATCAGATGGAGCAAAATGTGATTGTGGAAATATAGTAGATATATTTGCAAAAGAAAATAAAGTTGCAATAACAGACCCAGTATATCCAGTATATCTAGACACAAATGTAATGTCAGGAAGAAGTGGAAAATACAACAAAGAAACAGATACATACGAAAATATAGTATATTTACCAGTAACAGCAGAAAACAATTTCAAACCAGAATTGCCTAAAGAAAAAGTAGATTTGATTTATTTGTGTTTTCCAAACAATCCAACAGGAACAGTTTTAACAAAAGAAGACTTAAAAGTTTGGGTGGATTATGCAAAAGAAAATAATAGCATAATACTTTATGATTCAGCATATGAAAGGTTCATAACAGAAAAAGAAATACCACATAGTATCTATGAAGTAGAAGGAGCAAAAGACGTAGCAATTGAATTCAAAAGTTATTCAAAAACAGCAGGATTTACAGGAGTAAGATGTGCATATGTAGTAATTCCAAAAACAGTAAAAGGATATACAAACACAGGAGAAGCAGTAGAATTAAACAAATTATGGAATAGAAGAACATGTACAAAATTCAATGGAGTATCATATATAGTTCAAAGAGCAGCAGAAGCAACATATACAGAAGAAGGACAAAAACAAATACAAGAAAATATTAATTATTATATGAATAATGCAAAAATAATAAAACAAGGACTTGAAGAAGCAGGATTTACAGTATATGGAGGAGTAAACTCACCATATGTTTGGTTAAAAGTACCAGAAGGAATAACATCATGGGAATTCTTTGATAAACTACTAGAAGAAGTAAATGTAGTAGGAACACCAGGAAGCGGATTCGGACCACATGGAGAGGGTTATTTTAGATTAACAGCATTTGGAACAAAAGAAAATACAGAAAAAGCAATTGAAAGAATCAAAAATTGGAAAAATGGTTAATTGGGGACAGGTACCAATTAACCATTTTTGGTTAGACTGGGACAGGTTTGAATTTAATTAAAAAACAAAAAAAACAAAAAAATGTTCGAAAAAACATAAAAACTATTGACTTTTAAGAACTTAATTAATATAATCATAAAATGAAATATAAATTGAAAAAAGTAAAATAATTAAAAATAATAGACACTTAAAGAAGGGAATGAAAATAAAAATGAAAGAAGAATTTTTAGAATTATTAAGAAAAGTAAATAGAGAAGGAATAGAAGATTTAATAAGCTTTTTAGAGAAGTCAGACTTCTTTAAAGCACCAGCAAGCACAAGATTTCATGGTGATTATGAACAAGGATTAGTAGAACACAGTCTAGATGTATATAAAATATTAAAACACAAAGTAGAAAATTGTATAAAATCAATAGATATACCAGAAGAATCAATAATAATAATAGGATTATTACATGATATATGTAAAACAAACTTCTATAAAGTTGATTATAGAAATGCAAAGAATAGCCTAGGAGTATGGGAAAAAGTACCATATTATACAATAGAAGATACAATACCATATGGACATGGGGAAAAATCAGTAATGATGCTAACAGAATACATAAAATTAACACCAGAAGAAAAATATGCAATACGTTGGCATATGGGATATACAGAGCCAAAAGAAATATACAATACAATTGGAGCAGCATATACAAAATATCCAATAGCATTATTAACTCATGAAGCAGACTTAGAAGCAACATATCTAATAGGAAGATAAAACACATCAGTTTTGTTACTTTATTAAAATACAAAATAATAAAACAAATTTGAGGAGGAAAAAATGTTAGCATATATTAGAGGAACACTAGAGATGAAATTGTCAAGCTATGTAGTAATAGATGTAGGGGGACTTGGATATAAAATATATATGTCGGACAAAGGAATCGACAACTTAGGTAATATTGGAGAAGAAACAAAAGTGTACACATATTATCGAGTAAGAGAAGATGATATAAGTATATTTGGATTTAATACATTAGAAGAATTAAAAATGTTTGAACTATTATTAGGAGTAAGTGGAGTAGGAGCAAAAACAGCAATAGCAATGATAGATGTTTGTGAACCTTCAGAATTCGCACTTGCAGTAATTTCAGAAGATGTAAAAACATTAACAACAATACCAGGAATAGGACCTAAATCAGCAAAAAGAATAATATTAGAACTCAAAGACAAAATAAAGAAAGAGCAACAAATAGAAGAATTAGAAATGGCATCTAAAGTAATAAAATCAAACAAGGAAATCGAAACAGGCCTTAAAGTAAAACAAGCAATTGAAGATGATAATAAAATGTTAGAAGCAGTAGCAGCATTACAAGTTCTAGGATATAATAAGAAAATAATAGAGCAAGCATTTGAAAAAATAGAAAATAAGAAAGAATTAACGACAGAAGAATTAATTAAAAAAGGATTAATCATGTTAGCAAAAGGAATATGAGAGGTGTGATTAATATGAATTCAAATGAACCGCTAGCATATAGAATGAGACCCAAAACATTAGAAGAGTATGTTGGACAAGAACATGTTTTAGGAAAAGATAAAATTCTATATAGAACAATAAAAGCAGATAGACTATCAAGTATAATATTATTTGGACCTCCAGGGTGTGGAAAAACATCACTAGCAAGAGTAATAAGCGAAACCACAAAATACAAATTTTATAAAATAAATGCAGTAACAGCAGGAGTTGCAGACATAAAAAGAGTCATAGAAGAAACAAAAAATTTTATGATAAACCCAACAGGAAAAAGCATATTATTTATAGATGAGATTCATAGATTTAATAAATTACAACAAGATGCATTATTGCCGTATGTAGAAAATGGAACAATAATATTAATAGGAGCAACAACCGAAAATCCATATTTTGAAGTAAATAAAGCTTTAATTTCTAGATCAATGGTAATAAAATTAGAACCATTAACAGAAGAAAATATATTTACAATATTAAAAAATTCATTAGAAAGAAAAGATGGATTAGGAGAATATAATATAAAAATAGAAGATGAGACACTAAAAAAGCTTGCAATAATAGCAAATGGAGATGTAAGAACAGCATTAAATGGTTTAGAAGTAGCAGTACTAACAACAAATATGGATTCAGATGGATATATTCATATAACAGATGAAATTATAAAAAATAGTGTGCAAGATAGAAAAGCAATATTTGATAAAAACGGAGACTCACATTATGATAATATAAGTGCTTTTATAAAATCAATGAGAGGTTCAGACCCAGATGCAACAGTATTCTATTTAGCAAGAGCATTAAACGGAGGAGAAGATCCAATGTTTCTTGCAAGAAGAATAGTAATATGTGCATCAGAAGATGTAGGAATGGCAAATCCTAATGCACTGGTAGTAGCAAATTCTGCAATGCAAGCAGTACATATGGTAGGAATGCCAGAAGCGAGAATATTACTTTCAGAAGCTGCAATATATGTAGCAACATCTAAAAAATCAAATGCATCATACTTAGCTATTGATAAAGCATTACAAGATGTTAAAACAAAGGATACAGGAGAAATACCAATGCATATAAGAAATGCACCTGTAGAACAAATGAAAGCATTAGGATATCATGAAGGCTATTTATACCCACATGATTTTCCAGGACATTATGTAGAACAACAATATTTGCCAGATAAAATGCTTGGAACAAAATATTATATAAAAGATGAAAATATTCCATAAAATTCAATTAGACTTTATATGATAATTAGCTTGAACGAAAAACTTTGAAAAAGCATTAATATTAAAGTAAAATAAAGTTGAATACATATAATTTAAAAAATTGGAAAACCTACTAAAGAAAAGTAGGTTTTTTATATTAAAGGGGTGAAAAGATCTATCAAAGCTAGATTTGTCTATATGAAAAGAAATTTAAAATATTCATTAATTGGAATTTTAGCAGGAATAGTAACAGGGTTATTTTCAACTGGTGGAGGACTAATATTAGTTCCAGCATTTATGTATGTCTTAGAAAAAGAGTCAAAAAAAGCTAGAGGAACATCTGTATTCTGTATATTATTTATGGCAATAGCAAGTAGTTTTTTCTACTATAAAGGACATTATATAGATTGGAATATAGCAATATTATGTGCAATAGGAGGAGCAATAGGAGGATACATAGGAGCAAAATTATTAAAAAAGCTACCAGAAAAAACCATGAAAATATTTTTTACAATATTTTTGGCATATGTAGCAATTAGAATGTTAATCTAAATATAACCATTCAGTATATTTCAAATAAAACCGCTCCCGAATGTGATATTAAAATTGATAAATTATTGAATGGTTATATTTAAAAATTATTTTATTAAGGTGAAAATCAATGTTACAAATATTTATAGGTGTAATTTCAGGAATAGTAAGTGGAATGGGAATGGGAGGAGGAACAATATTAATATTTCTCCTAATATTTATATGTAACATTGAGCAACATATAGCACAAGCAACTAACTTAATATTTTTTGTACCAACATCAATAATAGCAATAATAGTAAATATAAAAAATAAAAATATAGATATAAAATTAGGAATATACACAGCAATATTTGGAATATTAGGAGCAATCATAGGAGCAAATATTGCAATATATACAGATGTAAATAAATTAAGAAAATTATTTGGAATATTTTTGATAATAATAGTATTACATGAAATATATTCCATATATAAAGGGTATAAAAAAGAAAAAATTGAAAAAAATAAAAAGTAAAAAAGAAAGGATGGGATAATATGAAATTTACAAAAGGATTAATAATAGGTGGATTACTAACAACAGGTGTATTAATGATGTATAATGAAAAAGATATGTTAAAAAATGGAAAAAAGAAAATGATGAAAAAAGGAAAACAATTTGCTAGAAAAATGGGAATAATCTAGAAAAGAAGGTATAATAAAATATACCTTCTTTTTTTAAAATTTAAGTCCTATCTTTCGCATTTTTCACAATGCTTATCATCGCAATGTTTATCATCACAATGATCGTCTCTACAAGGTTTTTCTTCATGATGTTCATCTTTACAACAATGTTTTTCGCCTAAAAAGCAGTCACATTCTTCATGTTTTTCACCTTTCAAACATTTGCCTTCATGATGACATTTAGCACATATTTTTATTTTTTCTGTATCATTTACCCAAATTTGAATAGCGTATTTCTTACCAGGACAAAGAGGTCCGAAAACAAATTCTCCTTCTTTATCTGTAAAAGTATGACCGATTGGTAATCTTTCCTCTTTACCACAATCACATACTATTTCTACTAATTTAACAACAGCATTGCGTACAGGTTCTTTAAAACAATTTTTAACAACTCCATATATTACATCTCTGTTATCTTCTGGTAAAGTTATATCTAAATCAAATTGTTTACCTCCTGAAATAACACCATCAATATCTAAAATAGGACAAATAGGTTTATTACAATTCATATCCATAAAATTACTTCCTTTCTCGTAAACATACAATTAGTTTACTTAATATATAATATGTAAAATAAACAAAAAAGCTACTTACTAAATAGAAATAAATTAAAACCTGTCCCAAGTTAACCATTTTTGGTCAATTGGTACCTGACGAACCAAAATGCCAAATATTTACAAAAAACTACCAATTATAAAAAAAGTATTTATAAATATTGAAAAAGTGATAAAATAAATACAGAAAATAAAAAAAGGATGAAAGTAATATGGAAATAGAAATAAAAGTAGATAAAAACATAAATGAACCTAAAATAATAATACAAACAGATAAAATCACAAAAGAAATAACAGATATATATGACAAATTGAATGGAGAGATCAACAAAAAAATAAAAGCTTATAAAAATGATAAAATGTATTTATTAAATGAAAAAGATATAGAAAGCATATATGCAGAAGATGGCAAGGTCTATGCAAGGTATAACAACGAAAAATATTTATTAAAATCAAGATTATACGAAATAGAAAATGTGATAGATAAAAAGATATTTATCAGAATTTCTCATTCAGAAATTATAAATATAGAAAAAGTCAAAAATATTGATTTCAAAATTACTGGTACAATATTATTCAATTTTTATGATGGCAATACAGCATATGTATCAAGAAGATACATAAAGAAAATAAAAGAATTTTTAAATAGTTAGGAGTGATAAATATGAAAGAACGAAACAATTTAATTTTTAAATCCTTAATAGGATTTCCAATAGGAACAATGATGCTTGGAATAATGTATATGATAATTTATCTAATAAATGGAGAAGTGAATTTTACATTTGAGATTATGCAATTAGCAAATATACATATATTTATAAACCAATTTTTAATGTCTGGCATATTATTTTATATATTAATATTAGTATTTAATATTGGAAAGAACGTAGATAATGACAAAAAAGAATATAAGAAAATAGTAGCATTAACAATATTAGTAATTCTTAGCTTAATTTTAACAAGATTTATTGCAGGCACTAAAAATGTAAAATATGTTTTTACATTAATATATATTTTATCATATATAGCCATTGGCTTATACATGATGATAAATGACATTATAACAAAAAATATGATAAATAAAAAATTAAAAGAAAGAAAAAAATAATAAAATAATTGACTCCAAATTTTTAATATAGTATAATAAATTTGGAGGGAATAAAATGGGACAAACAACAAATGAAATCAGAAGAAGAAGAGAAAAATACGCAGAACAAAGAGGAAAAAAAGTAATTGAATTAAATAAATATGAAAGAAGAAAAACAAGCAAAGAAGTAATTAGAAAAAATAGAAGAAAAAAAAGAATTAGAGCAATACTAGCAGCATTAGGAATAACAGTAGGAGGAGTTGCGTTATTAACAGCAGGAAATGATAAAGCACAACAACCAAAAGAGCCTATTGCAACAGAAAATAATATATCAAAAACAAATTCAAGAGATGAATTTGTTAATAGTTTATCTGTTACTAATACGCCAGAAATAGCACAAACTCAAGAAAAAGAAGATATATACCAAACTATTGTAAATGAATATAATGAGCAATATCCAGATGAACCAATTAATGTAACAGATTTAGGTATTTTATCTAGTAATCCTACAGCACAAATATATGAAGTTGATGGACAATATATACAAGATTATGATTTAGACAGTGAGACTTATCCAGATGCAAAATTAGTCGAAGATGATCACATAGATGAATATTTAATTATAAATAAAAATAGTAATGATGTAGTTCTAGCAATGGCTGATATTTCGGATAATGGAATAAATAGTCAAGCAGAATATGTCAATGTAGAAAAATATATGTATAATACTGAAAATGGGCAAAAAATATATATGGGAAAACAAATTACACTAGGTGATTCACAAAATGAAAAAGAAGCTTTATTTAATAACCTAGAAGACAAGTATGAAGAAGTTGTGAAAGCACAAGAAGAAGCCAGAGTAAATAAAAAATTAGAAGATTTAGGAATAGAAGATAGATAAAAAAATTATAAACTTCAAAAATGTATAAACTTTCCACTTTTTGCAAACAATATGTGTAAAACATAATTGCAAGGAGTGGAAATTTTTTGAAAGAAAATAGAAGATTAAACATAAATGGAACAATGCTTGAAAAAAGCCAATTAGATAAATACCTAGAAAAAATAGCAGCAAGCCATAACATATGTACAAAATCAGACAAAACAACATATCCAATTCCAGGTTTGTTAGAAGATTTCGAATTCATAAAAGAAGTATATGACCTATTAAACCAGCACTTAAAACTAGAAATAACAATACATCCAGCAGGAGAATGGCTTTTAGACAATCTATATATAATAGAAGAAACAGTAAAGCAAATAAAAAACGAATTAACACTAAAAAAATACACAAACTTTGTAGGGATAGCAAATGGAGAATATAAAGGATTTGCAAGGATATATGTATTAGCATCAGAAATAGTAGCATATACAGACAACAAAATAGAAAAAGAGAACCTAGAAGAATATCTAAAAAGCTATCAATCAAAAAAAGAACTAAGCATGGACGAAATATGGAATATAGGGATATTTCTACAAATAGCAATAATACAAAATATAAGAAAAGTATGTGAAAAAATAGCAGCAAGCCAAATAGAAAAGTATAAAGTTGAAAATATAGCAGAAAGGCTAATAGAAAATAAAAACAAAAATGACTTAATATACAAAAATAATATAAGTATAAAAAATAGAAAAATAATATTCCAAGATATGAAATATCCATTTATAGAATATATGTCATACACATTAAAAAAATATGGGAAAAAAGGGATAGGATATTTAAATGTATTAGAAGAAACAGTAGAAAAATTAGGAACAACAGTATCAGAAGTAATCCAAAAAGAACATTTTGATATAGCAGTACAAAAAGTACTTATTGGAAACAGTATTACAAGCATAAAAAATATACAAAGAATAAACTTTTTAGAAATATTTGAAAAGATAAATGGGGTAGAAGATATATTAAAGCAAGATCCAGCAGGGGTATATCCAATAATGGAATACAAAACAAAAGAATATTATAGAAATAAAATAAAAGAAATATCAAACAAAACCAAAATATCAGAAATATATATAGCAAGAAAAACATTAGAAATTTGTAGAGAAAAGCAAGAAAAACAAAAAGACAAAAAAGAAACACATATAGGATATTACTTAATAGATAAAGGAATAAATGCACTTTATGAAAAATTAGAATATAAAACCAAAAAACAGATGGAAGAAAAAACAAAAACAAAAATATATATATCATCAATATTAGTGTTATCGGTAATACTATCAGCAATATTAGCCACAATAATTAATTCAAAAATAAACAACATAGTAATTTTTATTCTTAGCTTCATCATATTTTTTATACCAACAACAGAGATCACAATACAAATAATCCAATATATTTTAAGCAAAATAGTAAAGCCAAAACTAATACCTAAAATTGATTTCTCAAATGGAATAGATAAAGAAAATAGTACAATGGTAATAATTCCAACAATACTAGACTCCAAAGAAAAAGTAAAAGAACTAATGGGAAAATTAGAAGTATATTATATAGCAAATAAATCTCCAAATATATACTTTACTCTACTTGGAGACTGTACAGAAAGTATAAAAAAGGAAGAAGATTTTGACAAAGAGGTAATCGAAGAAGGATTAAAACAAACCGAAAAATTAAATAAAAAATATAGTAAAGAAAATGAAAACAAAAATCTAAAGCTATTTAACTTTATATACCGAAAAAGAGAATGGAATGATAAAGAAGGAAGTTATCTTGGTTGGGAAAGAAAAAGGGGAATGATAAACCAATTTAACAGCTATATTTTAGGAAAAATACCAAATCCATTTTTAGAAAACACAATAGAAAGATATGGAAAAGAAAATATAAAATATATAATAACATTAGATGCAGACACAGATTTAATACTAAATTCAGCAGAAAAACTAGTAGGAGCAATGACACATATTTTAAATAAACCAGTTATAGATGAAGAAAAAAATATAGTAGTAGATGGATATGGAATAATGCAACCAAGAATAGGAATCAATTTAGATTTATGTTACAAAAATCTATTCACAAAAATATTTGCAGGAGATGGAGGAATAGACTGTTACACAAATGCAATATCTGACATATATCAAGACAATTTCAAAGAAGGAATTTTCACAGGTAAAGGAATATATGACTTAAAAGTATTTGAACAAGTCCTAGAAAAAGAAATACCAGAAAACACAGTATTAAGCCATGATTTACTAGAAGGGTGTTACTTAAGATGTGGACTAGTTTCAGATGTAATGTTAATGGATGGATATCCGACAAAGTATAATAGCTTTATGAATAGACTATCTAGGTGGATTAGAGGAGACTGGCAAATAATAAAATGGCTAAAAAACAAAAAGCTAAACTTATTATCCAAGTATAAAATATTTGATAATTTGAGAAGAAGTTTAGTTGAAATTTCACTTGTAATATCACTAATATATTTATCAATAATTTCAGCGATATATAAAACAAAAGAAACAGGAATATTTGTAACAGTTATACTAATTTCAATATTACCATTCATATTAGAATTTTTAGATATTCTAATATTCAAAAAAGAAGGAGAAGAAAAACAAAGAACATTTACACCAAAAATATCAGGAATAAAAGGGATAGTAATAAGAGCAATATTAACATTTGGAAACTTGCCATATAAAGCATATGTATCATTAAAATCAATATGCAAAACAATATATAGAGTATTATTTACACATAAACACTTGCTTGAATGGACAACATCAGAAGAAGCGGAAAAACAAGCAAAATCAGACTTGATTTCATATTATAAGCAGATGTTCATAAATCTAATATTTGGGGCTATTACTTTGATTTTAGGAATATATAAAAGAAATATTTTTGTGTTTTTAATAGCAATAATTTGGTTAATAACACCAGTTATAATGTGTGAAATAAGCAAAACTAAAGTCAAAAAACAAAAAGTAGACGAATTAAATAAAAAAGAAAAAGAATATGTAAAAGAAATTGCAAAAAGCACATGGGAATATTTTGAAAAAAACTTAACAAAAGAGAATAATTATTTAATTACAGATAATTATCAAGAAGGAAGATATCCAGAAATTGTACCAAGGACATCATCAACAAATATAGGATTATCCATTTTAGATGTGGTGGCTGCATATGATTTGAATTTTATAGAATTAGAAAAATGTTTAGAATACATTAATAATATTATGCTAACAATTGACAGCCTACCAAAATGGAATGGACATTTATATAATTGGTATAATATCAAAACAAAAGAACCATTAAATCCTAAATATATTTCAACAGTTGATAGTGGAAACTTTGTTGGATATCTATATACACTAAAAATGTTTTTAGAAGAGATAAAAGAAACAGAATGTAATTCTAAAAATAGTATAGATAGAAACAGCAAAACAGGAGAGAACACGGAGCCAAAAATAGAAAAAGAGGAAAACTTCGAATTAAATGAGGAAAGGCAAGAACCAATAATTAATAATTTAAAAGAGATAATTGAGAATAATATAGAAAGAATAGACAACATAATAAATAATACGGATTTTTCAATGCTTTATGATAAAGAACATCAGCTATTTTCAATTGGATTTAATATAGAAGAAAACAAATTAACAGATTCATATTATGATTTATTAGCATCAGAAGCAAGACAAACAAGTTTAGTTGCAGTAGCAAAAAAAGATGTACCAACAAAACATTGGAATTCATTAAGTAGAACATTAACAGTGCTTGGAAAATATAAAGGACTAATCTCATGGTCAGGAACAGCGTTTGAATATTTAATGCCAAATATAAATATACCAAAATATGAAGGAAGCTTGCTAGATGAATCATGTGATTTTATGATAATGAATCAAATAGAATACTCTAAAAAACTAAATATTCCATGGGGAATGTCAGAAGCGGCATTTAACCTAAAAGATTTGCAAGGAAACTACCAATATAAAGCATTTGGTTTGCCATGGCTAGGACTAAAGCGAGGATTAGCAGACGAAATGGTAATATCAAGCTATGGAACAATTTTGGCAATTCCAGATTATCCAAAAAAGGTAATAGAAAATATAAAAATTATGGAAAACTATGGAATGAGAGGAAAATATGGGTTATATGAATCTTTAGATTTTACACCAGAAAGAGTAGAAAAAGGAGAAGTTGCAACACCAGTAAAAACATTTATGGCACATCACCAAAGCCTGATATTATTATCAATAGATAACCTATTTAATCAAAATATTCTTCAAAAAAGATTTATGGAAAATCCAGAAATGAAAGCAGTAAGTATATTATTGCAAGAAAGAATGCCAGAAAAAGCAATAATAACAAAAGAGAACAAAGAAAAAATAGAAAAATTAAAATATAAAGATTATGAAGACTATATACAAGAAACATATGACAAAATAGATGAAAGGTTAATAAGAGGCAATGTAATTTCAAATGAAGAATATGTAATTGCAATGAATCAAAAAGGAAACGGATTTAGCAAATACAAAGACATATATATAAATAGATTCAAAAACACATCAGACTACAATCAAGGAATAATATTAAGTTTTAAAAATATAAAAACAAACAATATTTGGAGTTCAGTATATGAAAAATCAAGTAAAGGAAAATACAAAATCACATTTACTCCAGATAAAATGAAACAAGAAATCTTATCAGAAAATATAAAAACAAAAATAGAAACAATAGTATCTCCAAATGAAGCAGTTGAAATAAGAAAAATAACATTAGAAAACCAAGGAAATGCAGAAGAAGTATTAGAAATAACATCATATTTAGAGCCAGTATTATCAAAAAAAGAACAAGACTATGCACATCCAGCATTTAATAATTTATTTCTAATATTTGACTATGATGAAGAAACAAATAGCCTAATCGTAAAAAGAAAGAAAAGAGAGCTACATGATAAAGAAATGTATTTAGCAGTAAACTTATCCACAAATAGTGAAACAATTGGGGATTTAGAATACGAAATAGACGAAGAAAAGTTTATAGGAAGAGGAAATTTTGGAAAACCACAAATGGTAGTTAATTCAAATCCATTATCCAAAAAAATAGGACTTGTAACAGAACCAATAGTAGCATTAAAAAGAACAGTAAAAATAGAACCAAACACAAAAACGACAATCAACCTAATAATATCAGTATCAGAAGAAAAAGAAGAAGTATTAAACAATATCAAAAAATATAAAACAGAAGAAAATATAGAAAAAGCATTTGAACTATCTAAAGCGCAAATAGAAGCACATAGTAGATATTTAAGAATAAAGGGGAAAGAAATAAAAGAATATGAAAAAATATTATCATATATAATTTTTAGTAATCCAGCAAAAAAATTGATTTTAGAAAAATTACCAAAAAGAACATATATGCAAAGTGACCTATGGAAATATGGAATATCAGGTGATTTACCAATAATATTAGTAAAAATAAAAGATATAAATGATTCATATATAATAGAAGAAATTTTAAAGTGTTATGAATTCATAAGAACCAAAAAAATTGAAGTTGAAATTGTAATTTTAGACGAAGAAAAATATAGCTATGAAAATTTTGTAAGAGAAGAAATAGAAAATATTATATTAAATAAACATATGTCATATTTAAAAAATATAAGAGGTGGAATATTTGAATTAAATAAAAATGAGATGGAACGAAAAGATAGAGAACTATTAGAAGCTGTTTCAACAATAATAATAGATGCAAATAAAGGAGGAATTAAAAACAATATACAAGATGTAGAAGATGAATATTCGGAAAAAACCAAAATAAATGAAATAGAAGAAAAAAATCAAATAATGCCAGATGATGAAACAGAAAGTATAAATATAATTCAAAATAATGAAAACCTAAAATATTATAATGAAGTAGGAGCATTTTCACCTGATGGAAAAGAATATTATATCACAGTAAATAAAAATAATAGATTGCCAATTGTATGGTCACAAATACTTGCAAACGAAAAATTTGGAACACTTGTAACTGAAAGCTTAGGAGGATATACATGGTATAAAAATAGTAGATTAAATAGAGTAACATCATGGGAAAATAGACCAACAATGGATCCACCTAGTGAAAGCATATTTATAAAAGACACAGAAAATAATAAAACTTGGTCTGTGGGATTAAATCCAAAACCAGACGATAAAGAATATAATATTATTTATGGCTTCGGATATGCAAAATACTTGCATAAAAGTGATGGAATAGAACAAGAATTAGAAGTATTTGTACCAAAAGAAGATAGTATAAAAATACAAACATTAAAATTAAAAAATGTAACACCTGCAAAAAAGAAACTAAAAATAGTATATTATGCAAAACTTGTATTAGGAGAAGATGAATTAAAAAGCAATGGATATATAAATTTAAAATATGATGAAAACAATAATATAATCTGTGCAAAAAATATATATAATTCAGAATTCCCAAACGATATAATATATATATCAAATAGTGAAAAAATGAAAAGTTATACAGGAGATAAAAACTATTTTCTAGGAACGGGAGGAATTTCAAATCCAGACGGATTAAAACAAAACAATTTAAATAATGAAAATAGTTTAGGTAAAAAGCCATGTATAGCATATGAAATAGAAATAGAATTAGAAAGTTTTGGAGAAAAAGAAATTGTATTTATGTTAGGAGCAGAAGAAAGCATAATAGAAAGTAAAAATAAAGCATATAAATATAGCAAATTACAGAATTGCAAACAAGAACTAGAAAAAGTAAAACAATATTGGAAAGAAATTTTAAATAAAGTGCAAGTATATACACCAATCGAATCAACAAATATAATATTAAATGGATGGGCAATATATCAAACAATAGCAAGTAGATTATTAGGAAAAACTGGATATTACCAATCAGGTGGAGCATATGGATTTAGAGATCAATTACAAGACACTTTAGCATTAAAATATATAAATCCAGAAATACTAAAAAATCAAATAATAAAACACAGCAAACATCAATTCTTGGAAGGCGATGTAGAACACTGGTGGCATGAAGAAACAAAAAGAGGAATCAGAACAAGATTTTCAGATGACTTATTATGGCTTGTATTTTTAACAATAGAATATATCAATGTTACTGGAGATAAAGAAATACTAAAAATAGAAACACCTTATTTAGAAGGAAAAGTATTAGAAGAAGGACAAGATGAAAAATATGATAAATATTTAGAAAGTAAAACAGTAGGAAGTATTTATGAACATTGTAGAAAAGCAATAGAGAAAAGCTTGAATTTTGGAGAAAATGGATTACCTAAAATAGGTTCAGGAGACTGGAACGACGGTCTAAACACGGTAGGAAATAAAGGTAAAGGAGAAAGTGTTTGGCTTGGATTTTTCCTATATGATATATTAGATAATTGGATACAAATTCTAAATGAAATAAAAGAAGACGAAGAAAACAAAAAGATTAATGATATACAAAAAGATATAGAAAGATATCAAGAAATAAAAATAAATCTAAAAAAAGCGTTAAATACAAATGGTTGGGATGGCAGATGGTATAAAAGAGCATTTATGGATGATGGAAATGTACTAGGAAGTATGGAAAATGACGAATGCAGAATAGATAGTATATCACAAAGTTGGAGCACAATTTCAAATGCAGGAGATAATGATAAAAAATATATATCAATAGAAAGTTTAGAAAATCATTTAGTAGATAGAGAAAATGGAATAATAAAATTATTAGATCCACCTTTTGAAAAAGGAAAATTAGAACCAGGATATATTAAATCATATTTACCAGGAGTAAGAGAAAACGGAGGACAATACACACATGCAAGTTGCTGGGTAATAATTGCAGAAGCAATGCTAGGTTTTGGAGATAAAGCATTAAACTTATATAAAATGATAAATCCGATAGAACACTCAAGAACAAAAGCATCAGTTCAAAAATATAAAGTAGAACCATATGCAATAGCAGCAGATATATATGGAGCAAGTAACTTAGCAGGTAGAGGTGGCTGGACCTGGTACACAGGCTCATCTAGCTGGTATTACAAAGCAGGACTTGAATATATTCTTGGACTTAAAATAAATAAAGGAATAATGATGGTTAAGCCATGTATCCCAAAAGAATGGAAAGAATATAAAATAGACTATCATTATGGAAATAGTATTTATCACATCATTGTCAAAAATCCAAATGGAAAAAATACTGGAATAACAAAAGTTATTTTAAATGGAAAAGAAGTGGAAAATAAAATAAAATTAGATAAAAACGGTGGTATTTATAATGTAGAAATAGAGATGTAATACAAAAAAGACCCAAATAAATGGGTCTTTTCTAGCTAGCCGGTCCCCACACGAGCTCACTTCGAAAAATATGAATTAAACCTTTTCAAGATTATTTGCTATATATGGCTGTGAATTGTAACTTTACATACAGTTATATACAAATATTTAAAAAAAACCACTTGTATAATAAAAACAATTGTGATATAAATATGTTAAAAAATAAAGCTAAAGAAAGGCGGAAGTTTTTGTGGAAGAAAATATAGATAAGGATGTAAAGACAATATTAATTGTAGACGATGAACAGCCAATAATAGATGTTTTAGTATACAATTTAAAAAAGGAAGGATATAGAACAATAGAAGCAAATGACGGAATAACAGCAGTAAATATGGCATTAGACGAAAAGCCAGACTTAATGCTATTAGATATCATGCTTCCAAAGTTAGATGGATTATCTGTATGCAAAAGAGTAAAAAATTCACTAAATATACCAATAATAATGCTAACAGCAAAAGATGGAGAAATAGATAAAATATTAGGATTAGAATTAGGAGCAGATGACTATATAACAAAACCATTTAGTGTAAGAGAACTTGTAGCAAGAGTAAAAGCTAACCTAAGAAAAGTAGATGTCGTTTCTAATGTACAACAATATATACCTAAAAACACAGAGAAAAAGAAGAAAGAAAATAAAATAGTAGTAGGAGATCTAGAATTAGATCTAGACAAATTTGAAGTAAAAGTAAGAGGAGAAATAATAGATTTAACATTAAGAGAATTTGAAGTATTAAAATTTTTAGCAACACAACCAGGACAAGTAGTAACAAGAGAAGTATTGCTTGAAAAAGTATGGGGATATGAATACTATGGAGATATAAGAACAGTAGATGTTACAGTAAGAAGAATAAGAGAAAAAATAGAAAAAGACACATCTGCTCCAAAAATATTGATTACAAAAAGAGGAGTAGGATATTATGTCCAAGATGGAAAAAATTAATGGTCAATTGGGGACAGGTACCAATTAACCAAAAATGGTTTATTAGGGACAGGTTTCAATTAACTAAAAATATTCAAAAAGGATAGAATAATTATCCTTTTTGAATATTTTTTTGCATGTTTTTAGTTTTAAAACAAATTAAAAAATCATCATATTGACTTTTATAAACAAATTATATATTATAAAAGCATAAAGGAAAAATTTAAATTTAAACTTCCTAATCAAAATGTAAAAGAAAATAAAGAGGTCAAAAATGAATAGAAAAGAAACAAGAAAAGTAATGGTAGGAAATGTACAAATAGGAGGACAAAATAAAGTAGTAATCCAATCAATGTGCAACACAAAAACAAAAAACGTAAAAAACACAGTAGAGCAAATATTAAAATTAGAAAAAGCAGGATGTGAAATAATAAGAGTAGCATGTTTAGACATAGAAGATGCCAAAGCAATCAAAGAAATCAAAAAGCAAATACATATACCAATAGTAGCAGACATACATTTTGATTATAGAATAGCCTTAGAAGCAATAAAAGCAGGAGTAGATAAGGTACGTATAAATCCAGGAAATATAGGATCAGAAGAAAGAGTAAAAATGGTAGTAGATGAATGCAAAAAGCACAAAATACCAATAAGAATAGGAGTAAATGCAGGATCATTAGAAAAGGATTTATTAGAAAAATATGGAGGAAAGCCAACAGCGAAAGCCATGGTAGAGAGTGCCAAAAGACATGTAGATATACTAGAAAAATTAGACTTTTATGATATACTAATATCTTTAAAAGCATCTAATTTAGACTTATGTATAGAAGCATATGAAGAAGCATCAAAAGAATTTCCATATCCATTGCATTTAGGAATAACAGAAGCAGGAACAGAATTTAGTGGAACAATCAAATCAAGTATTGGATTAGGATATATGTTAAGAGAAGGAATAGGCGATACGATGAGAGTATCTCTATCAGATGATCCAATAAAAGAAATAAAAGTTGCGAAAGAAATTTTAAAAGACTGCAATTTATATAAAAAATCTCCAACAATAGTCGCATGCCCAACATGTGGAAGAACGCAAATAGATTTAATACCAATTGCAAAAGAAGTAGAAGAATTTTTACAAACAATCGAATCAGATATAACAGTTGCAGTAATGGGATGTGCAGTAAACGGTCCAGGGGAAGCAAGAGAAGCAGATATTGGAATTGCAGGAGGAATAAAAGAAGGACTTTTATTTAAAAAAGGAGAAATCATAAAAAAAGTAAAACAAGAAGATATTGTAGAATGTCTAAAAGAAGAAATATTAAAAATGATATAATAATTGTTACAGCTCAGTAACAAATAATTGTAAAAGCTCAGAATATAATAATTTATTAATTTTAATTATACTAAACTGTAACTGATTATTACCATCAAAATAATTATAAAATGGAAGGAATGTTAAATGGAAATTATAGTAGGAAAAACAGCAGGATTTTGCTATGGAGTAAAAAGAGCAGTTGATGGAGCTAAAAAACTTGTAGAAAACAATCATGACATATATTGTTTAGGAGAGTTAGTGCATAATAAAGAAGTAATAAATGAATTAACTAATCAAGGAATGAAAGTTATTAACAATATTAATGAAGCAAAAGGAAAGACCATAATAAGAGCACATGGAGTACCTAAAGAAATATATAATATGGTTAAAGAAAAAAATATAGAATTAGAAGATTTTACATGTCCAAATGTAGCTAAAATACATGAAATAGCTCAAGAATATAGTAATAATGATTATTATATATTCTTATTTGGAAGTAGAGAACATCCAGAAAATATAGGTACAATGAGTTTTTGTGGAAAAGATTATTCAATTATAAACAAAAACGAAGATATAGAAAAAGCAATAGAAAACTTAAAAGAATCTAACAAAAAAGATTTATTAATAATTTCTCAAACAACATATAGTTTAGAAGATTTTAATAAATTCATAAAAATAATAGAAGAAAGGCTTAAAGAAAACTATAATATAACAATAAAAAATACAATATGCAGAGCAACAGAATTGAGACAAAAAGAAACAGAAGATATTTCAAAAAAAGTTGACTTAATGATAATAATCGGAGGAAAAAACAGTTCTAATACACAAAAACTATTCAATATAGCAAAAGAATATTGCAAAAATGCAATGTTAATAGAAAATTCAAAAGAATTAAATATAGAAGATGTTAAAAAACATGAAAAAATAGGAATAATGGCAGGAGCATCAACTCCACAAAAAAGCATTGATGAAATTTTGAATATTTTAAATAAATAATTATATAAAAAAATATGTATAATTATGTCTTATAATTTTTAATATAATCATGCTCCCGAATGTAATAATTTATTAATTTTTCCGTCTCCCCATTCTAAAAATTCTAACAAAAGTTTTTCGAACTTTTGAGAATTTTTGAACGGTCCCCACAAGGCTCTCCAAAATTAATAAATTATTACATTCTCGCGCTATAAATATTTTTCTATATTAAAGACACAATTATACATATTTTTAACTTTTAAAATAGAAAAATAGTGAAACCTATAATTAAAAAGCAAACTTATAGGTTCTGATAATGTCGAATAATGCGATGAAAAGTGCAGAAAATAAAGAAAAAAGTATTGACTTGACATAAAAAACAGAATATACTAAATGTGTAAATGAATTATAATTCTTTATTTCAATAATTTTTAAATCTTTTTCAAATTCCAAAAAATAAAAAAATGAAAGAAAGGAGGAAAAGTATTACATAAATGAACCAAAAACTTATTGCCAAAAGCAATTTTGTTCTAAGTCAAGTTTTAAATTCAGAAGACAGCTTAGATATATTACAAGATTTTATAGAAGCAATATTAAAAATAAAAATTGAAGAAATAAAATTAAATAATCATAAAGGAGAAAATGTAGTGACATCGAAAAATTTTGGAATAGCTGATGTCAGAATAAAGACAGAAGATAAAAAAGAAATGAATGTTGGAATTCAAATAATTGATGGTAAATATATTCAAACAAAATTATTGTTATATTATGCACAAGTTCACAATTTTCAATTAAAAAGTAATGGGAAGATTGCGAAAACAATCACAATAAACATACTTAACGATAATTGTTATAAAACATATTGTTATCATCAAAAAATAACTTTAAAAAATAAGGAACCTAGCTTTGAAGAAGAGAAGATAGAATTACATATAATCGAGTTGTTAAAATTTCAACCAATATTTTTGCATCAACTAAATAAAGAAGAACAATGGATAACATATTTAAAAGGACAATATGTAGAAGAAATAGAAAGAGTAAAAAGAATGAACTATAAAATCAATAAATTAGATAAGTTAGTTGATAAATATTGGAAAGATGAAGTAATAGAATAAAAAATATAAATATTAAAGTAAAGAATCCAACTAGCCACTTGGTTGGATTCTTTTAAATAATCTATTAGGAAAGTCATACTGACTTTCTAATAGATAAAAAATATTGCACACAAATTTATTTCATAAATTTGGCGCACGAACAATTACGCGGGTTTTAAAATGTTATAAACAGATAAAATATTCAAAAAAGCCCGCTATTGTTCTTAGTGATTGTCTCCTGAAGAAGATTTCAAATTAACAGTAATAACAGTACCTTCTTCAACTTTGGTGTTTTTAGGTGTATTTTGAGAAATTATAGTACCAGTTCCATTTAAAGAAATATTTAAGTTTAATGCTTTTAAAGTACTAGTAGCTTGAGAAGCATTCATACCAGTTAAATCTGGAACAGTAACAGAAGTTCTTACAGCATTATCAGCATCATATAACATTATGATAGAATTTTTCATAAGCCATGTACCAGGTTTTGGAACTTGGTCAATAACTGTTGTACTATTTTTATCATTACTTGTAGTTATTTTTGTAGTAAATCCAGCATCTTTTAATATTTTTTCTGCTTCTGTTATAGTTTTATTTCTAATATCAGGAACAGTAATCAAATCAGCATCTGAAGTTACTTCATCAGAAGGCACATTCAAATATGGTAATATTTCAGTAAGCATTTGAGATACAACAGGACCTGCAACTTGACCACCTTGATGTCCATTTTCCTCATTTTGAGGACCATCTAAAACTAACAATAAAACAACTCGAGTATCTTCAATTGGTGAAATAGCCACATATGATGCAACATAAGTTTGATCAACATCACCAGCTATTGGTTCTGAAGTACCAGTTTTACCTCCAATAGAGTAGCCTGAAACTTTAGCATTACCGCCAGTACCTTTAACAACAACAGATTCCATCATTGATTTTACTGTATCTGCACTTTCTTTAGAAAGAACTTGTCTAACTTCCTCTGGTTCAACATTTGTAACAGCACCAGTATCTGTATTTGTAACTTGTTTAACAATTCTTGGTTTCATTAATACACCATCATTAGCAACAGCAGAAATAGCTGTAATCATTTGTAAAGGTGTAATATTTAAAGTTCTTTGACCAAATGAAGCAGTAGCAAGTTCAACAGGACCAACATCCTCCAATTTGGTAAAGATAGAATTCGCTTCTCCACTTAAATCAATTCCTGTTTTATCAAAAAGTCCAAATGCGTGATAATATTTGTATAATGTAGATGCTCCTATTCTAGCAGCAAGTTGCATAAAAGCTGGGTTACAAGAATTCATAAGAGCTTGTCTTAGTGATTGTTCACCATGAGGATTATAATGCCTCCAACAATCAATTTTCAAAGGTTTGCTAGAGCTAGAATCTTGAAAAAGTTCATATCCAATACAATTAAAATCACCTTCAACATCAGGACCAGTAATTTGTTCTTCTATTGCAACAGAAGCAGTAATTACCTTAAAAACAGAACCAGGTTCATATAAATCTGAAATAGACTTGTTTTTCCACATAGAAAAGAGAACATTACTCTTTTCCTCAGTAGATAAAGAATCATAATTAGAAGAAACCTCTTGACTTACATAATCTGGATCATTCAAATTGTAGTCTGGATAGTTTGCCATTGCTAAAATGTCACCAGTTTGAGGATCCATAACAATACAAGAACCACCATTTGCACATTCATTATCTATACAAGCTTGTTTAAGATATTTTTCAACAATTGATTGAACATTAAAATCAACAGTTAAAGTTAAATCACTACCATTTTCAGGAGCTATGTATGATTGCTCCGAATTTGGGATTTCTTGTTGACTACCATCTTTTGCACTAACTATTTTTCCAGGAGTACCTGTTAAAGTAGAGTCCCAAGAATATTCAATTCCATATTTTCCATCATTATCATCACCACAAAAACCTAAAACATGTGATAATAAATTATTATATGGATAGTATCTTTTAGTATCTTCATCAATATTTATACCAACTGAAATATCATTTTCGTCCATCCATGATTTTAAAGCATCTATTTTATCCTGTTCAACCTTTTTAGCAATAGTTTCAACTTGAGAATTGCTATTGACTTTTGCTAAAACATCATCATAATTAAGAGCAAAAATATCTGAAAGACCTTTAGCAACTTTTTCTTTTAATTCTTTAGTTTTTTGTTCGTCATCATCTTTATCTTTTATACTTTTAGGATTTATAGTGACTGTATCAACTTGAGCACTAGTAGCTAAAACTTGACCAGTACTATCATAAATATTACCTCGTTTAGGGCTAATTATTTGATTTATTGCTTGTTGATTATATGCAAGCTCCTTTAACTCACCACCTTGTACAAATTGCAAAAATCCAATTCTTACTACCAATAATATAAAAATAATAATAATTATAATGAAAATTCTTTTGATTTTTTTCACATTAATAAAGTTTTGAGAAGAAAATTGATTATTAATAGTAACTATTTTACTAGAATCGTCATGCGATATCGTATCATGTTTATTTCTATTGCTTTTTGTATCTTTAATGGCGTGCTTTTTATTCTTTATATCTTTATTTTTCATATATAATCACCATTCTTTTGTTAATTTGCATCTATTTTATAATAATAAGAAGAAAAAAGCAATAAAATAAAGAAAAAATACTTGAAAAAACAAGCTGAATATGATAAAATAGTTATGCTTTAAAAATAATTTATATTTTTAAATCTCTACTTAACGAAAAGTTAGGTTATAAAATCCAAAGGGAGGTGAAAATAATGAATAAATACGAAAGTGTTATCATTATTAATCCAAATGTAGATGAAGCAGGAATAAAAGCATTAGAAGAAAAATTTACAGGATTAATAAATGAAAATGGAAAAGTAGAAAAAGTAAATAGCATGGGAAAAAGAAAATTAGCCTATGAAATCAAAAAATTTGCTGAAGGTACATATTTAGTATTTGAATTTGAATCAAAGCCAGAAGCAATAAAAGAACTTGAAAGAGTTTATAGAATTACAGATGATGTAATAAAATTTATAGTTGTAAAAAAATAATTAAATAAAGAAACAGGGGCCTTTATTTAAAGCAAAGAAAGGTGATAAAAAAATGAACAAAGTAATATTAATGGGAAGATTAACAAGAGACCCAGAAGTAAGATATACACAAACAAACAATACTCTAGTTGCTTCATTCAGCTTAGCTGTAAATAGAAGATTTGTAAGACAAGGAGAAGAAAGACAAGCAGACTTTTTCAATATAGTAGCATGGAGTAAATTAGGAGAATTTTGTAGCAAATACTTTAAAAAAGGTCAACAAGTAGGAATAATTGGTAGACTACAAACAAGAACTTGGGATGATGACCAAGGAGTAAAACATTATATAACAGAAGTTGTAGCAGAAGAAGCATATTTTGCAGATAGCAAAAGAGATGCTGAAGCCAATTCAAGTAGTTTTGAAAATGCTTTTGGAAATACAATGCCAGGAAGCATGGGATCAGATTTTGAAGTAACTTCAAGTGATGATTTACCATTTTAGCAGAGAGGGGGAAAAGTAAATGTCTGACAAGAAAAATAATAAAAAGAATAATAATAAAAATTATGATGAAGATTATAATCCAAGATTTAGAAAACAAAGAAAAAAAGTATGTGCATTATGTAGTGACAAAAACTTCAATTTAGATTATAAAAATTATGATCAAATGAAGAAATTTGTAAATGATAAAGGTAAAATATTACCAAGAAGAACAACCGGTGCATGTGCTAAACATCAAAGAGATATTACAATAGCTGTAAAAAGAGCTAGACATATTGCAATATTACCATATACACAAAATTAATTTAAATAAGGAATAAGTAAAACCGTTGAAAATCAACGGTTTTTAATATTTTGTAAATAGAAATATATAGAAGTAAAAATAAAAACTAAACACTTACAGTGATGTAGGTGTTTTTTAAGATTTTAGTAAACTTTGGAATGAAATATTTAAAATTCAAGAGTTGACAAAAATTTCTAATAATATATAATGTAAGAGGCATAATATATTTAGTACTCAAAATTAAAAAGGAGGGTAAAATATGTCTGAAAACGAAGAACATGAAAAACATGTAAAAGAAATGATTGATAGCTTAGTAGAAAAGGCAAAAAAAGCATCAGAAGAATACCTAAAACTTAATCAAGAGCAAGTAGACAATATAGTAAAAGCAATGTCAATGGCAGGATTAGAGCATCATATGGAACTAGCAAAAATGGCAGTAGAAGAAACAAAAAGAGGAATATACGAAGATAAAATCACTAAAAATATGTTTGCAACAGAATATATTTATCATAGTATAAAATATGAAAAAACAGTAGGAATAATAGATGAAAACGAAGAAGAAGACTATGCAGAAATAGCAGAACCAGTAGGAATAATAGCAGGAGTAACACCTGTAACAAACCCAACATCAACAACAATGTTTAAATCAATAATATCTGCAAAAACCAGAAATGTAATAATATTTGGATTCCATCCATCAGCACAAAAATGTAGCAGTAAAGCAGCACAAATATTAAGAGATGCAGCAATAAAAGCAGGAGCACCAGAAAATTGCATATTATGGATAGAAGAACCATCAATAGAAGCAACAAGAGCATTAATGAATCATCCAGATGTAAACTTAATACTAGCAACAGGGGGAACAGGAATGGTAAGATCTGCATACTCATGTGGTAAACCAGCATTAGGAGTAGGACCTGGAAATGTGCCTTGTTACATTGACAAAACAGCAAAACTAAAAACATCAGTAAATGATTTAGTAATGTCAAAATCATTTGACAATGGAATGATATGTGCATCTGAGCAAGCAGTTTTAGTAGATGACGAAATAGTAGAAGAATTTGAAAAGCTAATGAAAGAAGCAGGATGCTATTTTGTAAATGAAGAAGAAAAGCAAAAATTAGCAAATAACATGTTCGAATATACAGATGAATATGGATATAAATTAAAATCAAATATACCTGGACAATATCCATATGATATAGCAAAAAATGCAGGATTTGAAATACCAAAAGATACAAAAGTAATTGTAGTTCCAGAAACAGGAATAGGAAGGGATTATCCATTCTCAAAAGAAAAATTAAGTCCAGTTTTAACATATTATATTGTAAAAGATGCAGATGAAGGAATAACAAAATCAGAACAATTAATAGAATTTGGAGGATTAGGCCATTCAGCAGTAATACACTCTGAGAACCAAGATGATATATTAAAATTTTCTGAAACTGTAAAAGCAGGAAGAATAATAGTAAATTCACCATCAACACATGGAGCAATAGGTGATATATATAATACAAATATGCCATCACTTACACTTGGTTGTGGTTCATTTGGAGGAAATTCAACAACAGCAAATGTATCATCAGTTAATTTAATAAATATAAAAAGAGTTGCAAAAAGGAGGGTAAATATGCAGTGGTTTAAAATTCCAGAAAAAATATATTTTGAAGCAGGTTCAATACAATACCTAGAGAAAATGCCAGATATAGAAAGAGCATTTATAGTAACAGATGAAGGAATGGTAAAATTAGGATATGTAGATAAAATCCTATATCATTTAAGAAATAGAAGACAATATGTACATTCAGAAATATTTAGCGCAGTAGAATCAGACCCATCATTTGATACAATAATGAAGGGTGTAGAAGCAATGAAAAGCTTTAATCCAGATGTAATAATAGCAATTGGTGGAGGAAGCCCAATAGATGCAGCAAAAGGAATGTGGCTTTTATATGAACATCCAGATGCAGATTTAGAAGGTTTAAAACTTAAATTTATGGATATAAGAAAAAGAACATATAAATTTCCAAAACTAGGACAAAAATGTAAAATGGTAGCAATACCAACAACATCAGGAACAGGTTCAGAAGTAACATCATTTGCAGTAATAACAGATAAAGAAAAAAATAAAAAATATCCATTAGCAGATTATGAATTAACACCAGATGTTGCAATAGTAGACCCAGATTTAGTAATGAGTCTACCAAAATCAGTTACAGCAGATACAGGAATGGATGTATTAACACATGCATTAGAAGCATATGTATCAAATATGGCATCAGATTATACAGATGGACTAGCAGAAAAGGCAGTAGAATTAGTATTTAAATATTTAAAAGAAGCATATGATGATGGAACTAACAAGCAAGCTAGAGAAAAAATGCATAATGCAAGTACAATAGCAGGAATGGCATTTACAAACGCATTTTTAGGAGTATGTCATTCAATGGCACATAAAATAGGTGCAGAATTTCATTTACCACATGGCAAAATAAATGCAATATTACTACCATATGTTGTAAGATATAACAGTTCTATGCCAACAAAATTTGTATCATTCCCAAAATATGAATACTATATAGCAGACGAAAAATATTATACAATGGCAAAGAAAGTAGGATTAAAGGCAGATAGTAAAGAAGAAGGAATAAAAAGTTTAATAGAAAAAATAAAAGAAATGAATGAACATTTAAATATTCCAAAATCATTTAAAGATGCAGGAATAGATGAACAAGAATTTTTAGCTAAGGTAGATATGTTAGCAGATAGGGCTTTTGAGGATCAATGTACAACTGCTAATCCTAGGGTACCATTAGTAGAAGAGATTAAGCAGATTATGTTGGATAGCTACTATGGAAATTGGTAATTGGAAAATAATTACAATTTTGGCGTTGTTAAACTTCATTTGAAATTTAATCAACGTACATAAGTACGTCTCATAAATTTCAAATTTGTTTGCCTAGCCAAAATTTAATTCTTTCCCAATCACGATTGGAGTAAGTAAAATTCTTTTCCAATCTGTTATAGGATAATTAATTTAAAAATACGAAAGAATTATAGTTTGGATATATTAAGTAAGAATTACTTTGAATAATAAGTACTCTACCAAAACATAATTCTTTTTTCATAAATAGGAGGAAAAATGAAAATATTTAGAAAGAAAAAAGAAGAGAAGAAGCCAGAAATAGAGCAACAAGAAGTAGTACAAGAAGTTGTAGAAAAAGCAGAAGAAGAATTTAAAACGATAAAAGAGCAAAAAGCAGATGAAGGAAATATTAGACAAAAAGCAATAGAACTCACAGCTAAAAGGATTCTGCAAATATTTAAAGATTCGCCTAGATATATGCAATATGTACAGGATATAGCAAAAAATTTAGCGGAAGAATCAGAATTGCCAACAGAAGTTGTAGTAGAAATGATAAAGGGAACAATAGAGCAAAAAGAATTGCCAAATAGTATTGCAGAAGAAATGGCCCAAATATTACCAGATGAAGAAATAGTAAGTGCTATTGAAAGTGATGATAATTTAAAATTAAAACATAAAGAAGTATTAGCAGCAGGAATAGGTGATAAAGAAACAAGATTAGAAGTAGAGAAAGATATAAGAACGCAAAAGGAAATAGCAGAAGAACAAAGAACATTAAGCACATTAAAAGAATTATATGAAAATTGTGAAAATATACCTGAAAGAATATTAACAGATAAAATAAAAGGATTATCAATACAAGAAAAAACAGAATCAATACAAAAAATTTTAGATAAAATAGTAGCTAGAAAAATAGCAGATGATTATTCTAAATTTGGAAGTACAATGTTAGATACATTAAAGAATATCGTTTCTGTTGAAGATATGTATGAGTATCATATCGCAGATTTAGCACAAGAGGAATATCAAGATAAAATATCACAAGGAATACAAACTGAAAAAAGTTATAATAAAAGAGATTTTGAAGACAATTTGTTAAAACATATGGCAGGAGATATTGCAAGAAAATTTTTTGCTACGTCAAAATACATAATACCACCATTAAAAAGATTTAGGAGTATAGAAAAAAGAGAAAAAGATTTATTCCTATCAGAAATACAAAAAGAAACAAGCAAAACATTAACAAAGATGCAAATATCAGATATAGAAGGTCAAATGCAAGGAATAATAGGAACAAATGCAGACATTGAAGAACTAGCAGAAAAATTATTCGAAACACCTAAAAAGAAAGCCAAAAATATAATAAATGTAGCTAAAAAAATGACAAGTGAAGATGATAGAAATTATAATACTGTTATGTCATTGCAAGAATCAGGTTTATTAGAAACTTTAGCAAAAATGCCAAGAGAAAAAAGAGAAAAATATATAGAAGCATTCTCAAGATTTATGCAAGATAGAGAAGTAAGAAATCAACCAAAAAGAAAAGTAGAAGACAATCAAGAAAATACAATAAACCAACAACAAAATGATGGACAAGTAAAAAATAATACTGAACGAAATCCAGAAACGCCTGATACTCACGGAGAAGAAAATAGATAATTTTTCACACAAAAAACACATTAAAAGTAAATTTTCATAACAATAAATAATTATGATATGCATATACTTAAGATAGAAATGAATAAGGAGTGTATGCATAGTTGAAAAATAATTACAATTTTGGCGTCGTCAAACTTCATTTGGAATTTAATCAACGTACACACGTACGCCTCATAAATTCCAAACTCGTTTTCCTTGCCAAAATTTAATTCTTTTCCAACATGTTCTGAACTTCATGGAAGGAATGATAATATATATGAAAAAGAAAAAACCAAAAGAAAATCAATTATTAAAAATAGAAAATTTTTTAGCAGTTGATCAAAATTTAGACTTTAATAGTAAGACCTTCAACAAAATAATGTTTATATATTCTGTGGGAATAAAGGAATTAAAAAATAAATTAGAAATAGCAAAAGATGAATTTGAAATATTTTATGACTATAATTTAATTGACCATATAAATACAAGAATAAAAAAACCAGAAAGTATCAAAGAAAAAATGGAGAATAAAGACCTAAATTTTACATATAAAGAAATGATAGAAAATGTAAATGATATTGCAGGAGTAAGAGTAATATGCCCATTAAAAAAGGACATCTTTTCTGTAAGAAATCTAGTTGAAAAAATGGATAATATTGAAATAATAAAAGAAAAAGACTATGTAACAAATCCAAAAAAGAGTGGCTATTCAAGTTATCATATGGTGTTAGAAGTTCCAATAATATTGTCACAAAAAACAATGTATGTAAAAGTTGAATTGCAAATAAGAACAATGGCAATGGACTTTTGGGCAAGCTTAGAACACAATATGAAATATAAACCAAAAAATGAACTTACAAAAGCACAATCAAAAGAATTAGTAAATTATGCCAAAATAATAAATAAGTTGGACAATAAGATGACATTAATAGGGACGTAACAAATTGGACAAAATTTGGACAAAAGGGACAGACCTATTTAATAATATAAATTAATATAAAAATAAAATAAATCTCAGAAAAATAAATCTGGGATTTTTTTGATGTATTATGAAAAAATTATAAATAAAAATCTATAAAGAAGGATTTATGTAAAATATGTAGAATAATATAATTATGAGTAAAAAACAGAAATAATTTGGAGGAAAGTGAGGAAAATGGCAAGATATAGTGATGAATTAATAGAAGAAATAAGAAACACAAATGACATCGTAGACGTAATATCACAATATGTTCATCTAAAAAGAAGCGGAAGAAACTTCTTTGGACTATGCCCATTTCATAACGAAAAATCACCATCATTTTCCGTTTCACCAGATAAGCAAATATTTCATTGTTTTGGTTGTGGAGTAGGAGGAAATGTATATACATTCTTAATGAAAATAGAAGGCATAAACTTTGTAGAAGCAGTACAAATGTTAGCAGAAAGAGCAAATATACAATTGCCTACACTAGAAAATGGAGCAGATACAGTACGAGAGCAATTAAAAGCAAAAGTATATAAAGTAAATGAATTCACAGCAGAATATTATCATAAAAATTTATATAAACCAGAAGCAAAAGAAGCACAAAATTATATAAAGAAAAGAATGTTAAATAACGAAACACTAGAATCATTCAAAATAGGATTTTCAGGAAAATTTGACGAACTATATAGAGAGCTAAAAAAGCAAGGATTTGGAGAGCAAGAAATACTAGAATCAGGACTAGTCAATAAAAACGAAAGAGGGCAATACATAGATAGATACAGAAATAGATTAATGTTCCCTATATGTGATGTAAGAGGAAGAGTAATAGCCTTTGGAGGAAGAGTATTAGACGATTCAAAACCAAAATACATAAACTCACCTGAAAATGTAGTATATAGTAAAGGAAGGCATTTATTTGGATTAAATGTTGCAAAAAAATATGATATAAAGAAAAGACTATTAATAGTAGAAGGATATATGGATGTTATATCATTACATCAAAGAGGAATACACAATGTAGTAGCATCACTCGGAACAGCATTAACACAGCAACAAGGATATCTATTAAGAAATAGTACAGAGCAAATTGTACTAAGCTATGATTCAGATGAAGCAGGACAAGCAGCCAAAGTAAGAGCAATGGAAATATTGCAAAATATGGGTTGTGATATAAGAGTATTGCAAATGGAAGGAGCAAAAGACCCAGATGAATATGTAATAAAATATGGAAATGCAAGATTCACAAATCTAGTAGACAAAGCAATCTCGGTAGTAGAATTTAAAATCAAAATATTAAAAAAAGACTTGAATTTGGATAATGTAAATGACAAAATAAAATTTTTAAATGAAATAGCAAAGATAATAGCACAAATAGATAACACAATGGAAAGAGAAGTATATATTGAAAAAATTGCAAAAGAATATAACATCTCAAAAGAAGCAATATATGCAGAGGTAAACAAACTAACATACACAAAATCAAAAGACATAAAAGTATTAGAAAAGCCAAAACCAGTAATTGTACACAAACAAGAAAAAATTGTTCCAGAAAACATAAGGAAAAGGGAAAACACAATATTATCAATATTATTATCAGGAAATTTAAATTTATATCAGCTTATTAAACAAAACATAAAAATAGAAGATATAAAAGACGAATTAAATAAAAAAATTATGACAAAGTTGTATGAAGAATTTGAAAAAGGAAATAGTAATATTAATGGAATATTAAATGAATTAAGCCAAGAAGAACAAAATCATATAACAGAAATAATATCCGTAGATAATGGAATTGATGATGTAGAGAAAGCATTAGATGATATACTTCAAAGTTATGAAAAAGATAAGCTAAATGAAAGAAAAATGGAAATTTTAGAAACATTAGAAAATGGTACAGATGAAACGCAAAAAAAGGAATTGGAAAAAGAATTAAGCAATATAATTATAAAGTTGGCTAAAATAAGATAGGGAAAATCCCCATATAAGGAAGGAATGATAAAAGGATATGGCAAGTAAAAAAGAAGAATTAAAAGAAGAAAAAGATTTAAAAATCAAGGTAAATAAGGCAGAAGGTAGTAAAAAAGACGAGAAAGAAAAAAAAGCAAAAGTAGAAAAAGATAAAAAGGAAGAAAAAAATAAGAAAGAAGAAAATAAAGATACAGAAACAAAGAAAAATAAAAAAGAAGAAGCTCCAAAAGCAGAACAAAAAACAAAAAAGAAGAAAAGCGAAACTATGAAAGAGCTAAAAGAAGAAATAAAAGAATTAGCTGAAATTGAACAAGATCAAGAAAAAGACAAAAATGAAAGTCAAGAAGACAAAGAAAAGAAAGAAAAAATAAAACAAGAAAAAGTAAAAAATCTATTAAAACAAGCAAAAGAAAAAGGACAAATAACATATGGAGATTTAGCAAATCAATTAAATGATGTAAGCCCAGATCAAATAGATTCTGTGTTTGATGCATTTGAAGAAATAGGAGTAGATTTATTACCAGATGACTTTGAAGAAGAGCCAGATATTGAAGACCTAAAAGAAGTAGAGGATTTAAAACTAGATGAAATAACAGATACAAGCTATGATGGAATAAATGTAGATGACCCAGTTAGAATGTATTTAAGAGAAATAGGAAGAATACCACTATTAACATTTGATGAAGAACTAGATTTAGCAAAAAGAATCTTAAAAGGTGATGAAGAAGCAAAACAAAAATTAGCAGAATCAAACTTAAGATTAGTTGTAAGTATAGCAAAAAAATATGTAGGAAGAGGAATGTTATTCTTAGACTTAATACAAGAAGGAAACATGGGACTTATTAAAGCTGTTGAAAAATTTGATTATACAAAAGGATTTAAATTTAGTACCTATGCCACATGGTGGATAAGACAAGCAATAACAAGAGCAATAGCTGACCAAGCAAGAACAATAAGAATACCAGTACACATGGTAGAAACAATAAATAAATTGATAAGGACATCAAGACATTTATTACAACAATTAGGTAGAGAGCCAACCCCAGAAGAAATAGCAGAAGAAATGGAAATACCAGTAGAAAAAGTTGCAGAAATACAAAAAATAGCACAAGATCCAGTATCATTGGAAACACCAATAGGAGAAGAAGATGATAGCCATTTAGGAGACTTTATACAAGATGAAGATAGTCCAGCTCCACATGATGCAGCATCATATGCAATGCTTAAAGAGCAACTAGAAGAAGTAATGGGAACACTAACACCAAGGGAAGCAAAAGTATTAAAATTAAGATTTGGATTAGAAGATGGAAAATCAAGAACACTAGAGGAAGTCGGAAGTGAATTTAACGTAACAAGAGAAAGAATAAGACAAATAGAAGCAAAAGCACTTAGAAAATTAAGACATCCTAGTAGAAGTAAGAAACTAAGAGACTACATGGGTTAATTGAAAAATAATTACAATTTGAAGTAAAAAAATACTTAGTGTAAAGGAAGGAATGAGATAAAAAATGGACCAAATAAACCAATTTATAGATTCACTTTCATCCGTAAAAATAATAGATATTGTCATAGCAATAGCAATTATAATAGTATTTAAATTATTAAGTTCTACAATATCATATGCAATAATCAGATTATTTAAAGTAAAAACGAAAAAAGCAAAAGATATTAGAGAAAGCGCATTTTATAATCCATTAAGAATATTCTTTATAATTTTAGGAGTGTATTTAGCAGTATTATTTTTAAAAACTCCATTAAATATAGAACAAAATATAATGGATATTATAACAACTGCATTTAAAATAATAAGTACAATAGCATTTGCAATAGGACTTGCAAGAAGTTTTACAGTAAAATCAACAATAGTAAAAAAAGCAAGAGAAAAATACAAAAGAAATATAGACGATACAACAGTAAGCTTTTTCTTAAAAATCTTAAGAGTAATAATATATGTAATTGCATTATTCATAGTATTAACAATATTAAAAATAAATGTAAATGGACTAATAGCAGGGTTAGGAATAGGAGGATTAATAGTAACACTTGCAGCACAAGATACAGCAAAAAATTTATTTGGAGGACTAGTTATATTTCTAGACAAACCATTTAGCGTAGGAGACTGGATTCAAATGGATACATATGAAGGAACAATCGAGGATATAACATTTAGAACAACAAGAATAAGAACATTTGAAAACTCCTTAGTAAATGTTCCAAACTCTGTAATTTCAGACTCTTCAGTAATAAATTGGAGTAAGATGGAAAAAAGAAGATATAAAGCAAATATAAAAATAGACCTTTCAACAAGTGTAGAAAAATTACAAGAATTAAAAAAGAAAATATTAGATATGTTACATGAAAGAGAAGGAATAATTGATGACTCAACAATGGTAAAATTTGATAACATAAGTGAAGATGGATTAAATATGCTAATATACACATATACTGATTCAGTAGATTATGGAAGTTACTTGTCAGAAGTAGAAGACATAAATTATAGAATATTAAAAATTTTAAAAGAAGAAAATATAGAATTAGCATATGAGACAACAAATGTATATTTAAAAAATAACTAGGAGGGATTTTGGGGACGGACTCAATTTTCCCTTTTTTAAATGTAGAAATATATATTAAAATGCAGTGATGCGCAGTTGGGAGGATGCCAATTAGTATAGACCAGTCCTGCGCAACGGCTCATTTTACAAAATTATTAACCATTACCTTATATGATAAGTCCGACCAGCAAAGAACGGAATTTTAATATATATTTCTACAATATAACATAAATAGAGGGAAAATTGAGTCCGTCCCCATTAACAATCTAGACATAAATGGTTGTTATAATATATAATACACATAAAGGAAAGAAAAAATTGCCAAATTGCCCCGTCCCCATTGGCAAAAGAAAGGAATGATAAAAATGGTAGATAATTATATTCTAGTAGTCGATGATGAACAAAGAATGAGAAAATTAATAAAAGATTTTTTAGTTGCTAAAGGTTATAGCATATTAGAGGCAGAAGATGGAGAAAAAGCATTGGAAGTTTTTGAAGAACACAAAAATGAAATTAATCTTATTCTTTTAGATGTAATGATGCCAAAATTAGATGGTTGGTCTGTTTTAAGACAAATAAGACAAGAATCAAAAGTTCCTATTATCATGTTAACAGCAAGAGGAGAAGAACAAGATGAGTTATTCGGTTTTGAACTAGGAGTAGATGAATATATATCAAAACCATTTAGTCCTAAAATATTAGCAGCAAGAGTAGAAGCAATATTAAAAAGAACTTCAGGAGATAAAAAAGAAATAAAAGATTGTGGCGGAATAAAGATAGATAAAGAAGGAAGAACAGTTAGTGTAGATGGTAAAAATATTGAACTTAGTCTAAGAGAATATGAGCTACTTGTATATTTAATAGAAAATGAAAACATAGCACTTTCAAGAGATAAAATACTAAATAATGTATGGAACTATGATTATTATGGAGACTCAAGAACAATAGATAGTCATATTAAAAAGATAAGACATAAATTAGGAAAGAAAGGAAAATATATAAAGACAATAAGAGGAGTTGGATATAAATTTGAAATAAAATAAGACTATCCTATTTTGTTTTAGAATGTCCAAAAAAGGAATGAGATATAAATGAAGAAAAAATCAAATGAAATAATACAAAACATAAAAGATCTTTTCAAATCTGTAAGAGTAAAACTATTTTTGACTTTAAGTATAACAACATTAGTAATAATAATATTTTTAATAATAGTAAACAATATGGCACTAGGAAATTTTTATCTTTATAGCAAGAAAAATACATTAAAAGATGTATATAATCAATTAAATAGTTACTATAATGGTGAAAATCATGACTTAGATTTAGAAGATGAAATGGAAAGAATAGCCATAAAAAATAACTTTGATATATTAATAAGAGATGAAGATAATATAAGCATATATAGCTCAAGCCCAGATTTTTATTACACAATAGACTTGCCAAATAGGTTTGATATAAACAATTCTGAAAACATATTAGATTCAAATGAAAATTTTGAAATAAAGCAAAATAAAGATTCTAGGAATGGATTAAACTATTTAATGTTATCTGGACGACTAGATAACGGATATTTAGTATATATAAGAGTACCAATAACATCAATTCAAGACAGTGTAACAATATCAAATAATTTCTTACTTTTAATAGCATGTATTACAATATTAATTTCAGCATTAATAGTATCAGTAATATCCAAAAAATTCACAGAACCTATATTGGAACTAAATAAAATAGCAAAGAAGATGGCAAATCTAGACTTTAGTCATAAATATAAAGAAAGTAAAGTTGATGATGAAATAAATAATCTAGGAAAAAGCATAAATTTAATGTCAGATAAGCTAGAAGCAACAATTAAGCAATTAAGAAATTCTAATATAGAATTGGAAAGAGATATAGAAGAAAAATCCAAAATAGATGAAATGAGAACAACATTTATATCAGATGTATCTCATGAATTAAAAACACCAATTGCCTTAATACAAGGATATAGTGAAGGATTAATTGAAAATGTAAATACAGATGAAGAAAGTAGAAAATTTTATGCAGAAGTCATATTAGACGAAGCAAACAAAATGAATAGATTAGTTCAACAATTATTGGAATTGATGAAACTAGAATACGGAAAGAGAGATTTTAATAATACAACATTTGATGTTGTAGAAGTTGAAAAAGAAGTAGTAAGAAAATCAAAAGTAATGCTAGAGGAAGAAAATGTATCAGTAGAATTTGAGGGATTAGAAAGTTTAAATGTATATGCAGATGACTTCTATATTGAACAAGTAATTACAAATTATTTAACAAATGCAATTAAAAATGTAAAAGAAGTAGATGGAGAAAAGTTTATCAAAATAGAAAATACAATAAACAAAAATAATAAAAAAGCACTAATAAAGGTATTTAATACTGGAAACAATATTAATGAAGAAGATTTAAATAGAATATGGAATCGTTTCTATAAAGTAGATAAATCAAGAAATAGGCAGCAAGGAGGAACTGGTATAGGATTAGCATTTGTTAAAGCCATAATGACAAATTATAATAATGATTATGGAGTAATAAATAAAGATAATGGAGTAGAATTCTATTTCGAATTAGATCAAAAAAATAAAAAATAAACTATATAAAATATTAGAACAATAATTTCAATAAAACAAATGAAAAGGCTATTATACAGTAGTTACAATTCACAGCAAATTTAGTGAAATAATAAATGTTTTATATATTATATTTCATAAATTTTTCGGCTCAATACATAAATTAAGAAATTCTAAATTAATTTTTTGGCGCCCTTTCACTTAGCCCTCACTTCATTCGGCGCGAACATTTTCCAAAAAATTAATAAAGAATTTCTAAAATTACTCCAATCGCATTCAAAATTTTTTCAATATAATATATAAAACATTTTAAGTAATTAGTGTTAGGCTGTGAATTGTAACAATCCAGTAACCATTTGTCGAATTTTGCGATGAAAAGTTCTTTACAAAAACAATTTTGTGTGATATATTATAAACATAAAATTTAAATCTTTTAAATTTTAATCAAAATAATTTTTTCGAAAAAATTAAAATCCAAAACAATTAAATAATAAGGCAGGTGAAGCTTATGTATGCTTGAATATTCCAAAAGAAGCATAAACACTATTAGTTTCATTATTTCAATTATTATTTTAATTATGATAAATTGCTTCAATCTATTTTTTAGAAATTTTGATTTCAAATCTACCCCTATCATCAAAAATTTTGGAACAAATATCATTGAAGTAAAATTTGAATCTAATACTGTAAGCCAAAGAACAAAAGAAGAAAATATAGAAGCAAAACAAAATAATATTCAAAATAATCATACCCCAACAAATAAAATAGAATGGAAATTAATAATTCCAGCGATATCTTTAGAAGCCGAAATATCAGAAGGAACAACAAAAGAAGTAATGAATAAGTATGTCGGACATTTTATAGAAACAAGCAAAACAAGTGGTAATATTGGATTGGCTGCACATAATAGAGGATATGAAGTAAACTATTTTGAAAATCTAAAAAACTTAAAAGAAAAAGATGAAATACAATATATTTATAAAAATTTTAAAGAAGAATACATAGTTGAAAAAAACATAATAATAAAAGATACAAACTGGGATTATTTAAAACCAACAAATCAAAATACAATAACATTAATTACTTGCGTAGAAAACGAACCAGAATATAGGAGGTGTATAGTAGGAATAAGTAAATAAAATATAAAGCTCATAAGCAAAAAAACAACAAATATATAATATAAAAAATTTGTTGGACTCCTTGATTTAAATAAATACAGATTTAATTCGAATATTAGTGAGAATAGCTAAGAGGGTACAATTTAAAGTATCCTCTTTAAAATTATGTAACTATTCAGCTATAATTATTTAAAGCCCGCGTCAGCAATTGATTTCAAAAAAATTGGTGGATATCCTTACTTACAAGGGGGACCGATTTTTTTTGAAACAATTGCGGTTAAACAGGGCAATCGTATTTAAGAGCTGAATAGTTACAAAATTATATAAAATATATTTGAAAAAGAATTGAAAAAAACATATAAAACATATATAATGATACCATCAAACATGAAGGGAGTAAAAAAATGTTAGGACAGATAGCAATATTAGTAATATTAATACTAATAAATGCATTTTTTGCAGCAAGTGAAATAGCATATATATCATTAAATGATAACAAAATAGCAAAACAAGCAAAAGAAGGGAACAAAAAAGCAAAACAAATAGAGAAAATGTTAAAAACACCAAGCAAATTTTTAGCAACAATACAAATAGGAATTACATTAGCAGGATTTTTATCAAGTGCATTTGCATCAGATGCATTTGCAGACATTTTAGCACCAGCTTTAAATAATATAATGCCATTTTTAAGTGTTGAAGTATGGAAAGGAATCTCAATAATCGTAATAACAATAATATTATCATTCTTTACATTAATATTTGGAGAGCTTGTACCAAAAAGAATAGGAATGAAAAACTCAGAAAAAGTAGCATTTTTCTCAATAGGAATAATAAGAACAATATCAATATTAGCAGCACCATTTGTTAAATTTCTAACAATTGTTACTAATGCAATATCTAAAATATTCGGAGTAGGAGAAAATGAAGAACAAACAGTAACAGAAGAAGAAATCAAAATGATGATAGATCAAGGAAAAGAAAAAGGAACAATTGAAGAAGGAGAAAAAGAATTATTAAATAATGTATTTGAATTTAATGATATAACAGTTTCGGAAATAATGACACATAGAAAAGATATATTTGCAGTTGATAAGAATATGAGTCAAGAAGAACTATTAGATGAAATATCACAAGAAGAATATAGATATAGTAGGATACCAGTATATGACGAAACAATAGATGAAATAGAAGGAATAATATATGTAAAAGATATATTGAAAAATATCAAAAAGAAAACATTTAAGATAAAGAACATAATGAAAGAAGCATATTTTGTACCACAAAATAAAATGATAGATGAATTATTCAGAGAAATGCAAAAAAACAAAATACAAATGGCGATAGTATTAGACGAATATGGAGGAACATCAGGATTAATCACAATGGAGGACATATTAGAAGAACTTGTAGGGGACATATATGATGAATATGATGAAATAGAAGAAGAGTATCAAAAAATAGATGATAACACATATATAATAAGTGGAAGTATGCCAATATATGATGTAAACAAATTATTAAAAGTAAAAATACCAGAAGGAGATTATGATACTTTATCAGGATATTTACAAGAAGAAATGGGAAGAATACCAGAAGATGAAGAAAATCCAGTAATTGAAACAAAAGAAGTAACATTCAAAATAGAAGAATATGAAGATAAAAGAATATTAAAAGTAAAAGCATGTAAAAATAATAATGAAAACGACAGTGAAGAAAAAGAAAAAAATGATTAAAGAAAGGAATCTATATGAAAAAGAAAAATATTATAACAATAATCATATTAATTATAATAATAGCAATAATTGCAGGAATATTCATATACAAAGGAATAATGGAAAAAGAAAAAGAATATAACATAGCAGAAGTAAATAAATACAACTATTTTTCATTAAAAGAAAATGAAAAATTTGGAGTAATAGATAATCAAGGAAATATAATAATAGAACCACAATATGATGATGTAAAAATACCAAACCCTGAAAAGAATGTATTTATATGCTATGAAGGACAAACAACAAAAGTAATGAATGATAAAAAAGAGCAAATATATACAGAATACAATAATATCACACCATTAGTATTAAAAAATGTATCAACAGATTTAAGATATGAAAAAAGTGTTTTAAAATATGAAGAAGATGGAAAATATGGTTTAATATCATTAGAAGGAAAAAAGATAACAAATCCAATATATGAAGAAATAGACACATTGCAATATAAAGAAGGAGAATTTGTTATCAAAAAGGACAATAAATATGGAATTATGAACATGAATGGATATGTAATCATAAATCCAGAATATGATAATATTAAAGCAGATGCATATTATTCGACAGATACAGGATACAAAAATGATGGATATATAGTAAGTAATACGACAGATGAAGGATATAGATATGGATATATAGATAATGAAGGAAATAAAATCTTAGATACAAACTATAATGACCTATATAGAATAAACTATGAAGGCGAAACATATCTAGTATGTGCAGAAAATGGAAAATATGGACTATTCAATAAAAATAAAAATATCATACCAAATGAATATCAAGCAATAACATATATAGAAGGCGATAATTTATGCCTAGTACAAAAAGGAAAAAAATATGGAATAATAACATTAGAAGGAAGTATGATATTACAAGTAAGATATAATCAAATAGATATAAATGGAGATTATATTTATACAACAGACGAAAACTCTGAAATAAAAGTATATGATAAAAAAGGAAATGAAGTAGAAGTAAATCAAAATACTACAATATCTACAATACAAGAAAATCCAGAATACAAAATATATATAGATACATCAAATGGAACAACATTATACAGTATATATCAAGGAGAAAACAAAATAACAAATGGAAACTATAATTATATAGGTTATCTATCAAATAATAATTATATAGCAAGTAGACAAAACGAAAAACTAGGAGTAATAGATCAAAACGAAAATATAAAACTAGAAATGAAATATGACACAATCAGAAAAATAGATGGAACAAACTTAGTAGAAGCAGATATACAAAGTACAAACACAATAGAAATATATAGTAGCAACTTAGAAAAAATAGCAGAAATGAATAATGCAACATTAACAGTAGAAGACAATTATATAAAATTATCAAGCACAACAGAAATAAAATACTTTGATTTAGAAGGAAAAGAAAAGCAAAATACAGAAATATTCCCAGAAAATACAATATTCGCAAAAAGCCAAAACGGAAAATGGGGATTTGTAGACAAAAATGGTCAAGTAGTAATAGACTATCAATACGATGAAGTAACAGAACAAAACGAATATGGATTTGCAGGAGTCAAATTAAATGACAAATGGGGAATAGTAGACAAAAACGGAAAAATAATAGTAGAACCAACATATGAAATAAATACAGAAGAAACACCAGAATTTATCGGAACATATTATAGAGTAACATATGGATTTGGAGAATTCTATTATACAAAAGGGATTTAGGGACGGTCCTTAAAATCCCTCCTAGGAGGGATTTTGGGGACAGACCTTAATTTTTTTTGCCAAATTGCCCATCCACATTGGCACTTGTTCTGATGCTGTTTTTTGCCTAGTTCCCCCAAAATACCTGCTAAAGCTGATTATTAGCTTCTTTTAACATTTTTGTGTTTAAATTCATAAATATATGTAAATAATACAAAAAAGAGTTAAGAAGGTGAGAAGGTGAAAATAGGATTAGCTCTATCAGGTGGAGGAATTAGAGGGATAGCACATGCAGGAGTTTTAAAAGCATTCGAAGAAAACAATATCAAAATAGATATAATAGGTGGAACAAGTTCAGGAAGTTTAATTGCAACTCTATATGCATTAGGATATTCACCATTACATATATTTTTTATTTTCAAGAAATATGCTAAAGAAATAGTAAGTATAGACTCAAGTACCATTTTTAGAAGTGTAAGTGGACTAATAAAAAATAAGAAATTAAACATATTAGGGTTTAATAAAGGCATTTCACTAGAAAAAGAATATAATGAGTTAGCAAAAAGAAAAGGCGCTAAAAAGATTTCAGACATAAAAATGCCAATAGTAATTCCAAGTGTTGATATCAACAAATCCAAAGAATATATATTTACAAACAAAGTACCAAAGGAAAATGAAGACAATATGACATATATAACAGATATTCCAATAGGAAGTGCAGTAAGAGCTAGTAGTAGTTTTCCAGGTGTATTTTGCCCATGCGAATATAAAGGATATAGCTTTTTAGATGGAGGAATTCTAGATAATATTCCAGTTAAAGAAGTAAAGAAACAAGGAGCAGATACCGTTATAGCAGTAAATTTTAAAGCAGATGAAATTGATGAAGAGAGTAACCTAATGGATATAACATTAAGAACAATTGATATTATGGGAAATAAAATATCTCAAAAAAGCCTTGAATTGAGTGATTATGTATTAACAATACAAACAGAAAAGACAGGATTGTTAGATGTTGATAAACTAGACAACTGTTATAAATTTGGATATGAGTTTGCTTGTGATAAAATTGATGAGATAAAAGAAAGATTAAATATTTGACAAGTTTTTTCTATGTAATAAAAAAATATTTTATGAATATAATATATAAAAATAGGAGAGTATTATGGATATAAAATATTTTGATAATGCAGCTACAACGAGAATTAAAGAAGAAGTGTTAGAAGAAATGTTCCCATACTTAAGTGTAGAATATGGAAATCCATCGTCAGTATATAGTATAGGAAGAAAAGCAAGAAAAGCGATAGAGGAAGCCAGAAAGCAAATAGCATCTTTAATAAATTGCAAATCATATGAAATATATTTTACAAGTTGTGGTTCTGAAAGTGACAATATGGCATTAAAAGGTTTAAGTTATGCACAAATGTACAAAAAAAGTGGAAAAGATCATATAATTACGTCGAAAATAGAACATCCAGCAATAATAAATACCTGTAAGACATTAGAAAAGCAGGGGTTTAGAATTACATATGTTGATGTAGATGAAAATGGATTAGTAAATTTAAATTCTTTAGAAAATTCAATTACTGATAAGACATTTTTAATAAGTATAATGTATGCTAATAATGAAATAGGAACAATTGAACCAATTAATGAAATAGCAAAAATAGCACACAAACATAATATATTATTTCATACTGATGCAGTTCAAGCAGTTGGAAATATACAAATTGATGTACAAAAATCTAATATAGATATGTTATCACTATCTGGACATAAAATATATGCACCAAAAGGGATAGGAGCATTATATGTGAAAAAAGGAATTGAATTTGAAAGATTTTTAGACGGTGGGCATCAAGAAAGAGATAAAAGGTCTGGAACAGAAAATGTAGCTGAAATTGTGGCTTTAGGAAAAGCATGTCAAATAGCAGAAAAAAATTTAGATCAATATCATAGGAAATTGATAGATTTAAGAGATTATTTTATTTCTAGCATAAAAAATAGACTACCAAATATTAAAATAAATGGAAGTATGGAAAGTAGACTACCTGGAAATTGTCATTTATCATTTGACAATATTGAATCTGGAGAGTTGCTGTTAAAACTTGATGAAGTTGGAATCTGTGCTTCCGGTGGTTCAGCTTGTTCTAGTGGAGATAATTCAATTTCATATGTTTTAGCAGCAATAGGTTTACCAAGTAATTTAGCAAAAGGAGCTTTAAGAATTACTTTTGGGGATTATAATACAATTGAAGAAGTTGATTTTTTAGTAGATGCACTTGAGAAAATTGTTAATCCATACAAGCAATAGCACATCTAATTCCATCAACAGCAGCAGACATTATACCACCAGCATATCCAGCACCCTCTCCACAAGGGTAAATGCCAGTTATGTTAGAATTTAAATTTTCATTTCTCAAAATTCTAATAGGAGAAGAGCTTCTTGTCTCTACACCAGTCAAAATACTGTCTGGTTCAGCAAAGCAATTTAGTTTGCTATCAAAATAATTTATAGCTTCTTTCAAAGTAGAAGAAACAAAATCAGGTAAAATCTCATTTAAATTAGAAAGGGTAGTACCAGGCATATATGTAGGAACTACTTTTCCTATATGATTAGATTTTTGATTCTTCAAAAAATCTTCAACCCTTTGAATAGGTGCATAATAATTAGAACCACCAAGAACAAAAGCCTTCTGTTCTAATCTTTTTTGAAAATCAACACCAGCCAAAGGAGAAGAACTATCAAAATCATCTGGAGTAACATTAACCAATATTGCACTATTGGCATTTATGCCATCTCGTAAAAATCGGCTCATTCCATTTGTAACTATCTCTCCATCATCACTATTTGAAGCCATAACAAAACCACCAGGGCACATACAAAATGTATAGCAAGAACGACCAGTAGAATTGTTGTGATATGCCAATTTATATTCTGCTGGAGGAAGATTCAAACTAGTAGATGTACCATATTGAGACTTATTAATATCAGATTGTAGATGCTCAATTCTAAGACCAACAGAAAAATTTTTAGGCTCTATTAAAAGATTTTTTTCATAGATTTTTCTGAAAGTATCCCTACTACTATGACCAATAGCTAAAATGACATTATCAGATATAAATTCATTAATACTGCCATCAATAAGATTTTTAGCCATAACAGATTTTATTTTGCCATTATAAATATTAAAATCAATGACTTTTGTATCAAAATAAAATTTGCCACCTTTTGAAATAATGTAATTCCTAATATTTTTAATGATTTCTAATAAATTATCAGTACCGATATGAGGTTTAGCTAAATAAAGAATTTGTTCAGGTGCACCAAATTTTACAAATTGTCTTAATACGTAAGCACAAAAAGGTGAATTTATACCTGTTGTAAGTTTACCATCTGAAAAAGTACCAGCACCACCTTCACCAAATTGAATATTAGAGAAAGTGTTTAGCTTACCACCATTTGAGAAGTTATCAACATCCTTTTTTCTTTCTTCTACAGTTTTTCCTTGTTCTAAAATAATAGGACAAATGCCATTTTCAATAAAAGTAAGAGCTGCAAATAGACCAGCAGGACCAGCCCCAATAATTATTGGAGAACTAGGCAATTTTTTCTTTTCAGAAACATTAATTAAACAAGAAAAATCTTTTTCTTTGAACTTATCAATAAAAGGATAAGCTGATTCATCTTTTACTTTCACATCAATTGTATAATTATAATGTACATCGGTCTTTTTTCTAGCATCAATTGATTTTTTTACGATATGCCATTCTAATACATCTGCTTTTTTAACTTTAAATTTTTTTATTGCAAATTCCAGTAACTCGTCATCTGAAATGTCTTCATACATTTTTATATTATTTAATCTTAACATAATTTTTACCTCATATATATTATATTGATTTTTGAGGAAATGTCAATGGAACAAAGTAATATAAACTTGATAAATATAAATTCATGTAGTAAAATGGATTTACTTAAATAGTAACAAATAAAGGGATGAGTATTATGAACGATATACAATTTCAAAGAGAAGAACTATTAATAGGAAAAGAAAACCTATTAAAACTACATAATGCAAAAGTAGCAATATATGGAATAGGAGGAGTAGGCTCATATGTATGTGAAGCCTTAGCAAGAGCAGGAATAGGCAGCTTTTTATTAGTAGACTTTGATAGAATAGATATAACAAACTTAAATAGGCAAATACATGCAACATATAAGACAGTAGGCGAATATAAAGTAGATGCAATGAAAGAAAGAATATTAGAAATAAATCCAGATGCCCAAGTAAATACTGTAAAAGAAATACCAGAAGAGGAAAAAGAAGAAGATTTTATAGACTCTTCATTTGATTATATAGTAGATGCAGTAGACACAGTTTCTACAAAGTTAAAATTAATACTAAAATCAGATAAAGAAAAGGTACCAATAATATCATCAATGGGAACAGGGAACAAATTAGATCCAACACAGTTTAAAGTAAGTAGTATTAAAAAAACAAAAGTATGTCCACTTGCAAAAGTAATCAGAAAAGAACTAAAAGACCAAAAAATAGAAAAACTAAAAGTTGTGTATTCAGAAGAAGAACCCATAAAAACAAACAATGAAAACAATGTTAAAAGAGTACCAGGAAGTATCTCATTTATACCATCAACAGCAGGACTAATAATAGCAGGAGAAGTCATAAAAGATATAATACGAAAAACAAGCAATTTTTAGGATATTTATTGTTTTAAAGTTTTAATATAATTATTTTGAAAAGTTTTGAATTGAAAGTAATTGAGGTTAGAAAATATTAATGAATTTTACGGAAAGAGTTCAAGTTTAGCTTGGAAGGGTGCCGTAAAATTCATTTAGATTTTCTACGAAAATTAGCTTGAACGAAAAACTTTGAAAAATCATTATATTAAAACTTGCTTAGTACAAAATTTATCTTAAATTGCTTGTTTCTTGTATTATATTTTTTAAAATTGTAAATAATAACCATATGAAGAAAAATAAGATAAAAACCATAATTAATTTAATAATCTTGATAAGTATCATAATATTAATCCCAAATAAAACAAAAGCATCAGAAAAAAAAGAAGGAATCGAAAGCTTTCCAGAAAATTATAGACCATATTTAGAAGAACTAAACAAAAAATATCCAAATTGGAAATTCATAGCGCTATACACAGGACTAGATTGGAACTATGCCATCGCCAATGAAAACATATTCGGAAAAAATCTAGTGCCATTATCATATAATGATAGATGGAAAAATACAAAACAAGGAGAATATAATGTAGAGGTAGATGCAGGGTGGGTAGATAGTTCAAAGCAAGCAGTAGAATATGCAATGGATCCAAGAAACTTTTTGAACTATGTAAGAATATTCCAATTTGAAAATTTATCGCAAAATGAAAACAATAGTAATATAGACACAATAGAAAAAATATTATATGGAACAGAATTTAATAATAGAATAGTAGAATATTATGATTCAGCAGGAAACAAGATAACAACAAGTGATAAATATTCTACATTAATATTAAACGCAGCAATGACATCAAAAGTCAGTAGCTATCATTTGGCAGCAAGAATAAAGCAAGAAGTAGGGCCATTCCTATCACATGCATCAATAAGTGGAACAGTAGAAGGATTTAAAGGATTATATAATTTTTATAACATAGGAGCAACAAGCTCAAGTGAGCCAATGGGAGCAATAAAAAATGGTCTGCAATACGCAAAAGATGGTAGAGGAGCGAGTGAAGCAACAAAGAAAAAATATCTAATTCCATGGGACACAAAAGCAAAAGCAGTAACAGGAGGAGCGATATTCATAGGAGAAAGCTATATAAATGTAGGACAAAACACAATATATCTACAAAAATTTGATGTAAATGATGATAGAGGAGGAATCCTATTTACACATCAATATATGACAAATGTATTAGCACCATATAGTGAATCAAAATCAACATATAATGGATATTCAGGAAGTAATATATTAAATTCGGAATTATCATTTGTAATTCCAATATATGAAAACATGCCAGAATATCCAACAGAAAGCCCAAGTATAGACCCCAGTAGCTATACATCAGATAACACAAAAGTATATGCAAATGTAGAAACGACATTAAATATAAGATCAGGACCAAGTACATCATATGAAGTAATATGTACTGTAAACAAAAATGATAAACTAACAAGAATATCAAAAGGAAAACAACAAGGAGAATTATGGGATAGGGTAGAATTAGAAAATGGAATAGTAGGATATGCATTCCAAAGCTATTTAGTAGAACAACCAGAAATAGAAGTAAATGAAATAAAATTGAGTCTGGACAAAAATGTAATAAATAAAAATGAAAGAATTCAATTGAATGTAGAAGTATTGCCAGAAAATGCAGAGAACAAAAATGTAATATATTCATCTAGTGATACAAGTGTTGCAGTTATCGATGAGAAAGGAGAAATATTAGGAGTAAGCTCAGGAAAATCGTTAATTACAGTAAAATCAGAAAAATATAATATATCAAACAGTATAGAAATAGAAGTATATACACCTGTAAGCGATTTAGAACTAGATATAGTAGATTCCATTTTACAAATAGGAGACACAATAAAAATAAATCCAAAAATATATCCAGAAGATGCAAACAACAAAAAAGTAATATACCAATCAGAAAAAGAAAATGTAGCAAAAGTTGATAAAAATGGGATAATCACAGCAATTTCAGAAGGAGAAACAAATATAGTCGTAAAAACAGAAGAAAATAATATAGAAAAAAATATAAAAATAAAAGTAATAGAAAAAATAACAGAAGAAGAATTATCATTTGGAAACTTAAAAGTAGAAGGCAATATAATAACAGGATTAGACTATTTAAACAATAAAGTCTCAGATATAAAAAATCAAATTACAAGTAAATACAAAATAGAAATAACAAATAAAGAAGATGAAATAATCACAGATGAAGATATAGTCGGAACAGGATATAAATTAAAAATATATGACACCAGCAACAATGGTAATGATAATAATGAAAATAGTGGAAACAGTGAAAATTTAATACTAGAATATTATTTTGTGCTATATGGAGATGTAAATGGAGACGGAAAAATAAATAGTATAGATTTGTTAGTATTGCAAAGACATATATTAGAAATAGAAAAAATAGAAGGAGTAGCATATAAAGCAGGAAATATAAATAAAAATGGAAATAAACCAACATCAGTAGATTTGTTACTAATACAAAGACACATTTTGGGGCTAAAAATAATAGAACAGAAATAGGAGAGGGATTTAGGGACGGTTCTCAAAATCCCTAAAAATAGGGAAAATGGGGACAGACCTTAAAAAAATTACTAAAAAAATTGAAAAAAATTAAGGTCCGTCCCCGAAATCCCTAGAAATAGGAATTTTGAGGACCGTTCCTAAATCCCTCTTTTGAAAGGAGAAAAATGAAAAAACTTAAATTAATTATAATTAATCTAATAACACTAATATTAATAATATGCTTAGGAAATATCAGCAAAGCAGACAATGATATAATTCTAGTAAATGATAAAGATGTTATAAATAAAGAAGATGAATTCAATGTAACAGTATCAACAAAAAATTTACCAATAGCAGCAATTGATTTAAATATATTTTATGACAAAGAGAAAATTGAATTTGTAAATAACAATGAGAATATAGGAATAAAGGAAAATGAATTAATATATTCGTGGTATGACGAGCATGGAGGAGAAGATGTTATAACAAATAAAGATTTAATAACTCTAAGATTTAAAGCAAAAGAGGATGGAAAAACTAATATTAGTATAAAAGGTAAAGGATATGATAAAGATGGGAATGAAATTCAAATTAATTTCCAAGATTTAGAAGTAAAGATAGGGGAAGAAGAGAGTAATAATTATGTTATAACAAATAGTGAGGAAAGTACAAATAACGAAAGTACAAATGTAGAGATTAATACTGCATACCTAAAAACATTAAGAATTAATGAAGAGGGGTTAAATCCAGATTTCAATAAAGATATTTTCACGTACTACTTTTTAACTGATAAAGATATATCAAATTTAGAGATAACAGCAATACCAGAAAATAGTAATGTAATTGTTAATGTTACCGGAAACACAAACTTGAAAGAAGGATTAAATAAAATAAAAATAGAAGTTATCTCAGAAGACAAAACATCTAAAAATGAATATACAATTAATGTAACTAAAACAAAGAATTTAGAAGATGCAAATACAAATTTAGAAACTTTGGCAATAGAAAACCAAATTATATCTCCGGAATTTGATGTAAATGTAACAGAATATAATGTAGAGGTAGCAAACAATACAGAAAGTCTGAATATACTAGTAATCCCAGAAAATCGAGGTGCAAAAGTGGAGATATCAGACTATAACAAATTGGAAGTAGGAGATAACAAAATTCAAATAACTGTTACAGCTCCTAATAATTATACTAAAAAGGTATACAATTTAAATGTTCACAGAAGAAATGAAGAAGAGCAAAAGAATTATGAAGAGAATCAAAAAAATAATGAAATAATTTTAGAAAGGTTATTACAAGAAGATGATAACACAAGTATAGAGCAAACAAGTGTAACAGAAAATGCAGAAAATAAAACAAATACAAGATATTATGTTTTAATAGCATTAATTTTAATAATATTAATAGCAACCATAATTTTCATAACCATAAAATTGAAAAAAAAGAAAAGTCAATAAAACTATTGACAATAGTTATAGAACATGAAAGAATAAACAAAAAAATAAGGAAGCAAATATGAAAATAATAGAAAATATAAATGAAACAATAAAAGAAATAGAAGAAAATGAATATAATGAAACAAAAGATTCAGAAATAGTATTTCAAGAAACATTATCACATAATTATAGAGCATTAAAATATGGGCAATTGGGAAAATTAACAGAAGAACAAGCAAACATTGCACTAAAATACTTTAATAATAGATGTGCATATTCAGGAGAAGAATTTATAAAAAGCCAACAAAAAGAAAAAACAATAACAAATTTAAGTTTAGAACATATAATCCCACTGGTCATGGGAGGAAATTCCATGGCATATAATTGTGTACCTTCAGTCATGCACTATAACTTAAGAAAAAGTGCACACCACCCACTAGATTGGTGGCAAGAGCAAGAAGATGTAGAAGGAAACAAAATATTTAACCCAATAAGGTTATTAAAATTAGTAAATTATATGTTAAAATGCTTAAAATATATGGAAGAAAAAGATATAGACAAATACAAAAAGCTAATATTATCACCAAATAAAATAGACAAATATATTAACAAAAATAAAGAACAATTAATATCAAACACAAAAGTAAAATACAAAATAGAAAAAGAAAAAATAAAATTACAAGAAGCAACAAATTGTATTCATATAAAAAAATTAAAAAGCAAAAGATTCGAATATAGAAAGATAAAAACAGATTTATTCATTTTAGATTGTATTGGATTATTAGAACAGTACAACATTCCAGACAAAATCATACAAAATTTAAAACAAACATTTACAGAACTAAAAGAAGTAGAAAAAGTTTTCGAAAAAATCCCCAAAGAAGAAAAGATACAAGAAAATTTAATAAATTATTTAAAAGAAATAAATATAGAAAAAATATATACAGTAGCACTTGCAGTCAATATAAACTAAATAGAAAAAAATAACTGTAAAATATCAACATATATGAATAAAAAATTAGAACCAATATATAAAGAATTGAAAACAAATAATATAGAAAAAAGTAATATAAATATAATAATAGACTCTGAACCAAGTGTAATAGAAAATAAAGAAGATCAGAAATTAGCAAAACAAATGATAAAAAACTTTAAAGCAAATAATAATGAAAAATTTAGAGAATACTACACAAAATTAGAAAACAGAGTAAAAGTAAAAGATGAAATATTTATAAAAGAATTACTCAAGAATGTTAAAGATGATATAAAATATCTTTCAAAAGAAGAAAAAATAAAACTAGAAGAAAAATTGAAACATAATCCATTAAGCAACAGAAGAGATGGGAGAAAATTAAAAACAGCATATGATAGATTATATAAAACGCTAGAAAAACAAGGAATACAAGAACCAGAGCTAAATAAAGAAGCAAGTAAAGCATTCATATATTCAAAAATAGCAAAATGCGGATTTACTGAAATAATAGATAATAGAAAAATGATGACGAAAAAGCTAGATATATTATTAAAAAAATATTCTGTTGACAAAAAAGAAATTAGACTCAAATTGTTACAAAATAAACCTACAAATGTAGAAGAAGCAGATAAACACTTAATAAATCAAATTTTACAAACTACAAAAAATGAATTAGGAAAGTTGTATAATAGTAAAGATTTCATTAAATATTTAAATTATAATTCACAAAATAAAAGTAAAATGGTAAATGTATATAACAAAATTTACTTTGAAATATCTAAATTAGAAAAAAATCAAAACAAACTCAAATTAGAAACAAGTAAAGCTTTTATTTATGCAAAAATAGGGACAGAAGGCTTTAAGCAAATGGAAAATAATAATGAATGTTCAGATGAATACTTAGAAAATGTAATAAAATATTACAAAAAGGGTTTTGAGATCATAAAACAAGATTTTTTGAATGGTAAATTAGATTTCTCTAAAAGAGTATTATATACAAAAAGAGGAATAAGAAAAAGAATGTTATAAAATTTAACAATAAAAGACATATACGAATATCAATAAAAAATTAAGAATGGATTTCTAGCAAAGAAAAAAATAAAAGTTCTAACTTATTATATATAAGAATACAATTAAACAAAAGTATTCCAAATAAAAGGAGTTAGAACAATATGAAAGGTGTGTCAATAGAAGAACGTGCAACAGAATTAGCACATTATATAATAGATTCAAAAGATACAGTAAGAGGAGCAGCAAAAAAATTCGGATTAAGTAAAAGTACTAAATTACCTATAATTCCAGAAAGTATTGAAATTAAAAAGGTTTTCTTAGCAGAGAAGAATCCTATTGTTAGGTTAGGATTATTAATTAAATAAGAAATATAAATGTAAGTCTTAAAAGTAAAATTTTAAGGCTTTATTTTTTTACTTAAAATTATATTAAAAACAATTTTAAAAGCTACAATATCGAACGTGATGCGAATAAAAACTAAACGAAAGGAGGGTATGCAATGAAAAAACTAAAAGGACTATGGATACCAGCAGAAATTTTATTAAATAAAGATTTATCAGATAAAGAAAAGATAATACTTGCAATGATTTTATATTTGAGTGAAGAAAAAGGAAGATGCTTTGCAAGTAATAAATATATAGCAAATATTGTAAATGTAACAAATGAAAGAGTATCTAAAATTATAAGTTCGTTAAAGAATAAAGGATATGTAAGTGTTAAATTAAAATACAAAACAGATAGTAACGAAACAGAAGAAAGACAAATTGTACCTATAGTCGAAAATATCAATAGGTATAGTCAGAAACTTCAAGAGGATATAGACACTAATAACTATTTAGGTAGTCAAAAAGCACTACACCCTATAGGTGAAAATGACAAAGATATAATAAATAATATAAAAAATAAAAATAATTATAATAATGAATTACACGATAAGAAAAATAATAAAGCTAACTTTAATGAGAGAGATTATACTAGCTTTGACTTTACTAAATTATATGCAAATGCAGATGCATTTGTATAAATAAAATCAGCAACTAAAGTAGATGAACTACTTATGTAGCTGATTTTTTTAGTTGAAATTGCAAAAAGCAAATTTCAACTAAAACATAAAAAATACGAATAAGTATTTTTTATGGAAATGGGGTGTGGGGAAATGTAATTTCCCTGCCACAACAAATACTTTTAGCGAATAGCGTTAAAAAAGTATTGTAGTTGTGTTACAACACAGGTTATAAAATGAGCAATAATATAAAAATTTAGATGTGTTTTTAGCACGAGTAAGGAGGAAAAATGAGTTATGCAATAATTAGAAATACAAAATACAAAAGAGAAAATTTGAAAGGAATATTTAGACACAATGAAAGAAGAAATAAAAATTATTCAAATGATAATATAGATAAAGAAAAATCATATTTGAATTATTCAATAAAATCGCCACAATATAGTTATGAAAAAGAATTTGACAGAATAAAAGAAAAATATAATTTAAAAGGACAAATTAAAAAAGTAAGTAATATAGCTTGTGAATATATAATAACATCAGATCATGATTTTTTTGAAAGAATAGGCGAAGAAGAAACAAAAAGATTTTTTGAAACTGCATATAAATTTGTAGTGGAATATAAACATTTAGGAGAACAATATATAATATCTGCTAAAGTGCATAGAGATGAACAAACACCTCATATGCACTTAATTTTTTTGCCAGTAGTTCATACAACTGATAAAAAAGGAAATTCTATTGATAAACTGGCTTGCAGCGAATTTTGGAAAGCAAAAGATAGTTATAGACAATTGCAAGATGCTTTTTACAAGTATATGGTAGAAAATGGATTTGACTTGCAAAGAGGCTTGCCAAAAGAAGAAACTAATAGACAACATTATTCTGTTGAAGAGTACAAAAAGATAACAAATTTTAAAGAAACAAAGGAAGTATTAAAAAATATGAAATTAGAGTTACCAGATGTTCCAGACATTACAGATATTAATATAAATAGATTATCAAAGAAAAGAGATGAGAAGATTTTAGAAGAAATTATAAAACCAAAAGATAATGTAATTCAAAATTTATATCAAGATAATATTAACTTGCATAAAGAATTAGCAAGACAAACTAAAATTGTTGAAGAAGCGGAAAAATATCAAAAAGAAAGAGATAAAATACTTGTTAATAATGAAGAATTGCATAATCAAGTAGAAAATATAAAGGCAGAATATAAGGAAAAAGAATTTGACATAGAATGGAAATATAAAAATAAATTTAAAAGTTTAGAAAAAGAAAATAGATACTTGCACAAGCTAGTAGATAAATTTAGAGAAACTATTGATAAATTCATACATTGGATTTGTAAAAAATTTGATATGGGTGCAGAAGATAATCTAATTATAGAGTTTGAAAAGGAAACTAGAACTTGTTTAGATGCAGAAAAGCAAATTAAATATGAAGAAAGAGAAAAAGAATACGAATATGAGTTGTAAAGGAGCAGTTGAAAATTTCCAACTGCCCCTTTTGAGTCTTGAATGGTAAAAAGTTATTTAAAGGTCTTTTAAATCAATTGAAGCCCAAAATTTCCGCATTTCTTCACGATATTCTTCGTCATCTTTTTCAAAGGCCCCTTCTTCTTCTGCTGTTTTAACCATTTTGTCAAAATCAGCATATAAATCATCCCTCAACTGATCAAAATTAAGAATTTGAATAGCAGAAACATACTCATCAAATTTTGCTTTTTTCCATTCTTCTACTTTTTGCCTATAGGTTGTTCCAATATGAATTGGAAAGCGAACTTCGCATTGAGTATATTTAGTAATTCCAGTTATCACTGCTGTCAAATACTTTTCTTTGACTTTCTTCGCTGTTTCATCTGTACTAGGCAAAGAGTTATAGCAAGAGTAAACTGCTTCGTTGTCTGTTGATTCACGTCTTGAAGGACATTCTTTCTGTAATTCCAGATTTGCAAAGCAATTTAAGATAATCATTTTGATTCCTACTGCATACATTTCTGGAAAGCACGGATTATTGCATACTCTAACGAGTTTTGTAGCTGAAGCAATCCAATTATAATCGGATTTGCTGTCATCTAACACCCGCTCATAGAGCTGCTTTGCAGTTAGTGAATGTGTATCACCATCCCAATCTGTAACCTTATACTTTTTTTCAAAAAAACTCATTTCTTCTACCTCCTATGATGTAAATATTTTTTATATGTTGAAACTAAAAGTAGAGGAATTCCTCCCACTATTTAGTGAATACAGGAAATAAGCAATACAGAAGATATTACTTATATGAGCATATTATACAATGATTTTACATAATTTTCAAGTTTTTTCAAATATAAAAACATTATAGCTAAATAGTTCTATAAATAAACTTACTATATTTGAAGTGCTAATTCCAATACATATCACTTAATTTTTTTAACTCAAGTTTAAATCCTTCAATTTGTTCATCTGTATAGGTATCTCTTAATTTACGAGCTTTTTTTGACCATTCTTTAAATTGTTCTTCTTTAAATTCCTTTGTATGATTATAGTGTAATCCATGCATTCTTTTATATTCTCTGTTGTATTCCTTTAAAATTGAACTATTTTGAATTTTTTCTTTTTGCTTATTTAATGCTCCAATTTCCTTACAAGTTTTTCCAGTATCTAAATATAAGTTATTGCAATATTTTTGGTCATTTCTACCTTTTTGATTTGGGTTATTACTGCTTGTTACAGGTATAAATAATCTACCACAATTTTCACATTTATTGATAACAAAATTATTTTGAATGACTTTAAATAACTCAAATCTAATTTGTTCTTCTGTATTTTCCAACTCATAAACTTCTTGGGCTATTATATGTTTTTCTTTTATTAATTTAACTACATCTTCCACATCTAATCTTATTTCTTGTAGAGATAGTTCTTCATCACATATATACTTTATTTTAAATTTAGTATCTAAAAAGATTGCATGTGCAGGTTTAGTATTAACATAGTGTATATCGAAAACTCTCTTGGCTTCATACAAATATAGTCTTTCTTCTGTACTCAAATTTCTTACAATAGAGTTATTAGAATATTTATTAATTCGTTCTAATCGTTCTTTTAAATCAGCTTTTTTCTCCATAAAATTTTGTATTAATAAATTTCTTATTGTTTCAAAAAAATTCATATATTCATTGTGCTTTTTCTTTGATACTTTATCTATTTCTTTAGTAAATTCGTGCATTAGAATATGTATAGTATATTCATTTTCTTCCCAGTTTTCATAAAATTCATTTGGAGAATATTTAGGATTTTCAATAAAAACGCCAATTTGAGATTTAAATAATAAATCACTTCTAAGTACTTTTGTATTATAGGTTTTTACAATTATATCTATCAATACTTGTGTATAAAAATGTGTATAGGGAGAAAATTCTAAACATTCAGTTACTTTACGAAATAAAATTAAAAGGTAATCTACTTTAGTTTCCATATTATCTGCTTCTTTAGCAGTACATACAATTTCTATAATCTCTGTATATAATTTTTTCAGTTTGTCAAAGTCAGAATACTCCATTATTGCAAATTCGTATAATTTATCTCCGATATTGTATTCAAAATCCCTAGTATTTCCAAAATATTCTCCGACTATTTTTTATTATAATTTTATTATTGTTAAGTGTGAAATTAGTTATCATATCAATGTTTCCTCCATTTTGAAAAATAGAATATAGCTATTTCAATTTTTACTTTATCTATAGACTTAGTAAAATCTATTTACAAACTATTTTCAAGCGATTAGAATGAAAATAGTAGATAGAAAATAGCACATGTAAATAATTATTTTCTATTTTAGCACATTGACAATTGAATAACAAGTTACAAGTACAGATAATGAAACTTTCGTCTGGCTAACGTGATGTGAAGGGGCGATTCTCTAAAAAGAGTAATGAGGGCAAATCTCATATGAGTATTTTACATACCGCTTGTAGCTTTTAAACTTTAAGTAATATTTTTAAACTTTTAATAATAGTATTGAAGTGGAAGAAGGTGAGAATTTTGAAAAAGAGTTTGAATATTACATTTATTAATCCTAATACTGAAGAGCAAATTGTACAAGCTATGGCTGGAGTGCTTGCATACAATTTAGCTGAGAATGATGAAAAGATAAAATTTAACTACAACAATTCAAATACTTATCAAAATTCTTACAAAGAAATAGAAGATGAATTAGAATTGTAAAAAATTAGTAAAATCAATTGAATAAAAATGACAAATATGATAAGATTTATGAAAGGTAGGTGTAATGACTATGGAAATAAAAGATACGAAAAATAATTTTGAATTAATAGTTGCCAGTAGCTTAAGATATGGACTTGGAAGAAGAACATATATAACAAGTGTTATACCAGAATTTATTATAGAAAATATGGACATACTTTCAGATAAGATAAAAAAGTCAATGATTGAAGATATAAAAGATCAAGAGAGATGGCGGATATGGAGATGACTGCGATAAGAAAAATTGGATGGATTTATTGGCAGAATTAGAAAGAAGTCTAGGAAAGTAAACAAAGATTCTTGAAAATATAGATAAATTTAACAAAATGTAGTATAATAGAAAGAGAGGTTGATTTTATGCTAAAATTATATTTAGATAATTGTTGTTATAGTAGACCCTTTGATGATTTAAGACAAGAAAAAAATAATTTAGAAGCACAAGCAATAAAAGTAATTATTGATAAATATTGTAAAGATGAATTTGAAATTTATACAAGTGATGCTCTAATATTGGAAATGAACAATATTAAAGATCAAATAAAGAGGGCAAAAGTTTTAGAAGTATACAATAAATTGAATTTAACCAATATAAAATTTTCAGAAAAAATTAAGCAAAGAGCAATAGAATTAAGGCAATACAATATAAAAGATATGGACTCATTGCATTTAGCATTTGCAGAAAGTAAAGATGTAGATTACTTTATTACAACTGATAGATTATTAATAAATGCTTCAAAAAGGGAAAATTTGAAGATTAAAGTTATAAATCCAATAAATTTTATTATGGAGGTGATTTAAATGGGAGAAACATTAAGAGAATTAGAAAGAGTTAGAGATAAAGGATTTAAAATATTAAAGGAAAATTTAACACCTGTAGAATTGATAGAATTCCTACAAATTATAAGCAATGGAACAGGAGATTATACAAAGGAAAAATATGAGAGTGAAGAGGAATTAACTATAGAAGATTTTGAAAAATATATAGCAGAAAACAACTAATCAAATGTTAGCCGCAACCCTATTTGCGGAATAAAAATGCATAGGTGAGCAGATGTTACTCGCAACTCTACTTGCGACAAATAAATACGTAGATGAACAAATTCAAAAAACTATTCCTAAATACAGGAGTAGTTTTTTATGTATTTTATTGCTTTTTTGCAACTAATATGCTAAAATGTAACAGAACGAAAATAAAGATACTGAAAACAAAAAGGAAGTAGTGATGTTATGAAAATTGCAGCATATTGTAGAGTTTCAACTGAAAAAGAAGCACAAATAGACTCTCTTGAAAAGCAAATAGAGTTCTTTAATGACTTTACTAAAAAGAACGGTTATGAATTGTACAAGCTATATGCAGATGAAGGAATTTCTGGAAAGCAAATAAAACACAGAAAACAATTCCAACAGATGATGAAAGATGCAAAGGCAAAGAAATTTGAAAGAGTAGTTGTTAAAGATGTAAGCCGTTTTGCAAGGAATACAGTAGATTTATTGCAAAGTATAAGAGAACTAAAATCTTATGGAATACAAGTGGATTTCTTAAATAATGGTGAAGTTATGGAAGGTGGATCAGAATTTATACTAACTATTTTAGGTGCAATGGCACAGCAAGAAAGTGCCAATATATCTAAAAGGGTTAAATTCGGAAAAGACATTACAGCTAAAAAAGGTCGAGTACCTAATTTGGTATTTGGTTATGACAAAATACCAGGAGAAAAATATACT
>CAJFJY010000002.1 GCA_904384205.1 uncultured Clostridia bacterium
GATATTACAATAAATGCTATTGCAAAAGAAGTATTAACTGATAAAATTATTGACCCATTTAACGGAAGAAAAGATTTAAAGAAAAATATTATTAGAGCTGTTAGTAAACATTTTGTAGAAGATCCATTAAGAGTATATCGAGTTGCAAGATTTGCAAGTCAACTTGATTTTAATGTAGAAGACAATACTATGAAAATGATAAAATTACTAAAAAATGAGTTATCAAATTTAGCTGTTGAAAGAGTATATAATGAATTAAGCAGAGCATTATTAACAAACAAGCCATCAAGATTTTTTGATGTATTAAAAGATGCAAATGTTTTAGATATTCATTTTAAAGAAATATATAATTTAATTGGAGCAGAGCAACCAATTAAATACCATCCAGAAGGAGATGCTTATAATCATACAATGATTGTACTTGATAGAGTAGCAGATAAAACAAAATATCTAAATGATGAAAGAAAATTAGAATTACGCTTTTCTGCTTTAGTTCACGATTTAGGAAAAGGAACAACTCCAAAAGAAGAATATCCACATCATATTAACCATGAAAAAAGAGGAGTAGAACTAGTAAAGAACATGGGAAAAAGATTAAAACTACCTACGAGACTGATTAAATGTGGCATAACATCTTGTTTAGAACATATGAGAGGTGGAATTTTTGATAAAATGACAGTCTCAAAAAAAGTTAGTTTTATAGAGCGTGTAAATAATACTATTTTGGGATTAGATGGACTACAAATTATTGTAGATGCAGATAATATGTCAGAAAACAGCAATAGCAATCAATTTGCAGATTTAGGTTATGAAATTATAAATTGTACTAATGGCAATAAAATAATGAGAGAATATGGTATTACTGAGGGAAAAGAAGTTGCAAATAAAATACATGAAATAAGACTATTGTATTTGAAGAATAGAGGTTAAAGATGAAAGAGAAAATAGAAGTAAAAAATAATATTAATGTGTTACCTAAAGAAAATGAAAAAAGTTGGGAACTATTAGATGATGAATTTAAAAAAATAATTAAGAAAAATATGAAAAAGATATAATAAAATAATGAAGATAAGGAGTTAAAGTAATGATAATAAAAGTAAACAAAAAAATAGAAGCAATAAAATCAGATAAAGAATTGCAATTGCCAGAAGACTTGAGAAAAGAAATAGAAAAATTTTGGGAAGAACAAGTAAAGCTAAATCCACATTTATTTAATGGGCAAGTATGGAGTGTAACAAAATTTGAAGAATTACCAGATAAACTAAGGCTAACAATTCAAAAAACAAACTATGCACATTTCTTATATGATGAAAGAGTTGGAATAGAGAGTCAATATGCATGTTATAATTTATATGGTGCAATTCTTTTAGAAAGTAAGGATGGACATTATATAATAGGTGAAATGGACGAAACAACATCATATCCAAAATGTTTGACAATTACCGGAGGAGCTCTAGATCAAAAAGATATAAAACTAGATGGACAAGTGGATATTGTAAATAATATAGCAAGAGAATTAAAAGAAGAACTTAATATAGATTTATTTGATAAAAATGTAGTAGGAGAATACAAAATACAATATATGGAAATTCCAGAAGGAAAAAGGCATTCATATGCTCCTATGATGAAAGGAATATTATCAATTACAGCAAAACAAATGGAAGAACAATATAGAGAATACAAAGAGATATTAGAGCAAAAAGGAGAAGATGTTGAGTTTGCAAAATTACATTTTATAAAGAAAGAAAAAGCTTTAGAAACATTAGAGAGCTTAAATAATCCAAAAAGACCATACTTAGAAAGTTTAATTGTTTTAGATAGTACATTAAAACAAGAATTAGAAAGATAAGGAGAATAATTATATGATAAAAAACTTAGTTTTTGATTTTGGAGAAGTTGTACTTACATGGGATCCAAAAATTATATTAAAAAATTTTACAAAAAATGAAAGTGATATAGAATTATTAAATAATATCATATACAAATCTAAACAATGGGAAATGTTAGATAATGGAACTATATCAAGAGAAGAGGCAACAAAAATTTTACAAGAAAAGCTACCAGAAAGACTAAGAGATACTTGTAGAGAAGTTATATATCATTTTCAAGAATATCAAATTTCAAATGAAGATATATGTGAAATAATAGTAAAGCTAAAAGAGAATGGATATAAAGTTTATGCTTTATCAAATACACATATTTCAGTATATGAAGATATGAAAAAGAGAAAAATAGGTAAATATTTTGACGGATATGTAATATCTGCAGTAGAACATAAAATGAAACCAGAGGAAGAAATTTATAAAATATTATTTGAAAAATATAAATTAAATCCAGAAGAATGCTTTTTTATAGATGATAGAAAAGAAAATATAATCACAGGAGAAAAATTAGGAATGAAGGGACATGTACTAAATAGAGAAAAATATGGAACTAAAAAATTATTAGACGATTTTAAAAAATATGATATAAAAATATAATAAATAATTAAGTAAGGTATAATGAAGGCATTTTTCTAAGATAAACATCAGCACTTTCTTATAAAAGATAAAAAATATTACACGAGGAGGAGTAACTATGAAAATTATATATGGAACAACAAATAAAGGCAAAGTAGAAGCAATGAAAAAAATACTAAAAGAAGATAAAATAGAAAATATAGAAATAGAAACATTAAAAGACATAGAATTTAATGAAGAAATTATAGAAGATGGAAAAACATTTGAAGAAAACTCAGAAATAAAAGCAAGAGCAATAGAAAAATATTGTAAGAAGAATAATATAAGTTACGAACTAATATTAACAGATGATGCAGGGTTATGTATAGAAAAATTAAATGGAGAACCAGGAGTATATTCAGCAAGATATGCAGGACCAAATGCAACATAAAAACAAATATTAGAAAAAGTTTTAGAAAAAATGAAAAAATATCAAAATCCAGAAGATAGAAAATGCACATTTGTATGTGTATTAACAGGAATATTAGAGAATGGAGAAAAGCTAGTTGCAAGAGGGGAATCTAAAGGTTATGTTGCAAAAGAACATGGAACATTAGGAGGATTAACATATATACCAATATTTATTCCAGAAGGATTTGAAAAACCAATGAGTGATATAGAAGATAAGACATTGGAGGAAATGCATAATCATAGAGAATTAGCCGTTAGAATAATGCTTCAAAAATTAAAAGAAAAGAAACTAATATGACCAAAAGGGACGGGGTAAAATGGCAAATTTAAAGTAATATAATTTGGTAAGAATTAACTTAAATAAATTTGCCATTTTGCCCCGTCCCTTTTGTCATTAATTCTTAAGAAAATATAAATAAATTTAAGGTAAATTTAAGAAAAAATAAATGGAATTAGTAAAATATATATGTTAGAATAAAGACAATTAAAAAAGAATGAAAAAGTTATAACGAATTCATTTTTTCATTCAAAAAGAACTTAAAAGGAGGAATGTAGTAAAAATGGAAACAGTTTTAAAATGTGAGAACCTTTCCAAAAAATTTGGAAAAAGACTAATTTTAAAAGATGTATCTTTAGAATTGAAAAAAGGAGACATCCTAGGATTTATTGGACCAAATGGAGCAGGAAAAACAACAACAATAAAATTAATATTAGGACTACAAGGAATAACAAGTGGAACAGTATATATAAATGGATATGATGTACAGAAAAATTTTACAAAAGCAATAGAAAAAGTAGGAGCAATAGTAGAAAATCCAGATATGTATATGTATCTAACAGGATATGAAAACCTAAAATTGGTAGCAAATTTATACAAAAATGTAGACAAAAAAAGAATTGACGAAGTAGTAAAATTAGTAAAACTAGAAAATAGAATAAATGATAAAGTATCAAAATATTCTCTTGGAATGAGGCAAAGATTAGGAATAGCACAAGCAATTTTGCATAAACCAAGTTTACTAATTCTAGATGAACCAACAAATGGATTAGACCCAGAAGGGATAAAAGAGATGAGAGAACTGTTAGTAGAATTAGCTCAAAAAGAAGGAATGGCAATATTAATTTCAAGTCATAACTTAGCAGAACTAGACAGTTTTTGTAATAAAATATGTATCATAAAAAATGGTCAAATAATCGAAACAAGTGAGATATCAGAAATGAAAAATGCATCACATAAAAATATACACATATTCGAAGTTGATAATAGCGAAAAAGCAGGAAAGGTCATAGAAGAAGCAGTCATAATAAGTAAAACCGAATTCAAAGTAGAAACAGAAAAAGAAAATGTACCAGAAATAGTAAACAAACTTGTAAAAAATGCGATAAAAATCTATGAAATAAAAGAAGAACAAAAATCATTAGAAGATGCATTTTTGGAAAAGACAGGGGGGAATGTAATTGATTAGTTTAATAAAAAATGAATTAACCAAAATATTTAAAAAGAAAACTATATATATAACTTTTTTAGTAGTATTAGCATTTATCATATTCAGTAACTGTATGACAAAATATGTAACAAATAGTTATTCATCATATTATAGATACAGTGAGGAAACTATAAAAAGTATGGAAAGTACATTAGAAACATTAGATCCAAATAAAGCATCAGACAACACAATGTATATAGGAATAAAATCAGAATTGGATACAGCAAAATTAACAAATAAATATCCAGAAAACTCATGGCAAATACAAATTATATACAATAAAATATCTCCATTAATAAATGAAAAGAACACATATGAATATGGAGTAAATAAAGATGAAACAAAAGCACAAGAAATGCAAGCACAAATAGACGAATTACAACAAAAATTAGATAACGACGATTGGAAATACTTTGCAAATGAAGATTTAGAAACAGCAAATCAAACATTAAGCAATTTAAAAGAACAAAGAAATAATACAGAAGATAAACAATTAATAAAAGACTTAGAGATTCAAATAAAACAAGCAGAGATAAGTAAAGAAGTAGCAGAATATAGAATAAATCAAGAAATAAAATATGGGAATGATTATTTAAATCAAGCATTAGAAGCATATCAATCATATTCTATAACTGTAGCTGAATTAGAACAAAATCTTGATAGCTTAACATATAATGAAAAGCAACAATATAATCAAAGTTTAAAATATGTAGAAGAAAATAGATATATATTAGAAAATAAGGTAGATATAAATAAAAGTGATGACTTAAGAGGCATATTAGAAAACTTTATGAATCAATATAGCCTATTTATAATCGTAATAGTGGTAATGATAGCAGGAACAATAGTAAGTGAAGAATTTAATAAAGGAACAATAAAACTACTATTAATAAAACCATATTCAAGAAAGAAAATATTACTTGCTAAGTTTTTAACAACATTAATAATCATAGTATTCACAATAATAACAATATTAGTAATGCAATTAATAGTAGGTGGAATAATGTTTGGATTTGATAGTCTGTCAATACCAATGGTAGAATATAACTTTAATACAAATGCAATACAAGAAATAAATGTATTCGCATATTTAGGACTACAAATATTAACACAATTGCCAATAATCATATTACTTGGAACATTAGCATTTGCATTAAGTACAATATTTAATAATAGTGCACTTGCAATCACAATTTCATTATTAGGATTTATGTCAGCATCAATAATAAATCAAATAGCAATAACATTTAATGTGCAAATACTAAAATACTTTGTAACAATGAATTGGGATTTATCACAATATTTATTTGGAGCATTACCAATGATGCCAAATATGACAATGTTATCATCTATTGTAATATGTATAATTTACTTCTTAATAATGATGATAGTAGCATTTATAGTATTTAAAAAGAAAAACATAAAAAATATATAGGGATTTAGGGACGGTCCTTAAAATCCCTACATTTATCAAATTTCATTTGATAAACGTGTGCTATAATCGCTATTGCCTTTGTAATTTCATTTTATGAAATTACAAATCGGCGAGAAGAAAAATTGACAAGCAATTTTTCTTGGGGATTTTGGGGACAGACCTCAAATTTAAATTGGAATTTGAAAAGTAGGAATTCCAGAAGAATAAGGAGCAATATCATATTGTCCGAAAAAAATCACAATAGTATTTTTATCATATAAATAAAATTGATTAGGATTAAAAGTATCTAAAACCAAACAACAATAATTATCAAAATATTGGTTAGTTCCTTGTTCTATCTGAAGTTCAATTTGACGGATAATATCTCTTAAAATAAAAAGCAAATAATTAGGATCATCTTTAAAGACAGAGTCAAGTTTAAATTGTTCACCAAGTTTCATGTCCCAATTTTGAGACTTTCTAACAGTTGAACCATGGGCTCCACCAGTAAAAATATATTCATTAGAAAACAAACTCAAAATAAAATTATCATTATATGTAATTTCAAAATCATAATTAAGTTCATAAACCATGATTGGATAGCCATTTGAATGATTATATTCATATATTTCTTTAGATTCATTAAATAAATCTTTTTCAGCGTACATTTTTAAACTCAGAGCAATCATCCTATTAAGAGAGTTAAATTTCCTAGTTGAGTAGATATATAAATTAGAAATAATTCTAGGATAAGAAATAGTATATTTCAAAATTAATTCTCCTCGATAATACAAATTTTTTTCTAAGACAACCTTTTCAATCTCAAACATATTACCACCAGTATAATATTATGCAGTGAACTTTTGAGAAGTTCTATAAAAAACAAAAAATTCAAATAAAAAGTTACAAGGTCTGTCCCAAAATCCCTATTGTATAATAAAAAACTTTTGTGTATAATACTAACAACACAAAGAGAAGGAAGTGATATTAATGAATTATCCAGAATTTTTAAAAAAAGGTGATACAATAGGAATTTGTGCACCCTCTGGTGGAATTGTTAAGCCAGAAAAGATTGAAGAATTAAATTTAGCTAAAAAGCAATTAGAAGAATTAGGTTATAAAGTAATCCAAACAGAAAGTGTTTGCAAAGAATATAAAGGAAGAAGTACTAGTGGAGAGCAAAGAGCAAAAGAATTTATGCAATTATTAAAAAATGACGATGTAAAATTAATAATATTTGCAACAGGCGGAGATTTTTTAATAGAAATGTTAGATTATTTAAATTTTGACGAATTAAAAAATATGAAACCAAAATGGTTACAGGGCTTTTCTGACATTACAAGTATTAATTTTTTATTTAATACAATTTTAGAAATACCAACAATGTATTGTCAAACAATAAAAAATTATGCAATGAGACCACTATATAGAAACTTAACAGATGCACTAAAAATTGAATCAGGAGAAGAAATTGTACAACATTCATTTGAAAAACACGAAAAAGTAATCCCTTTTTCAGAACAAGCAGAAGAAAATAGCCCTGACAAAACATATAATTTAACAGAAAAAGTAGAATGGAAAAATATCACAGGAGAAAATAAAATTGAAATAAAAGGAAGAACCATAGGAGGATGTTTAGATTGTATAAAAACATTTTTCGGAACTAAATATGACTATATAAATGATTATATAGAAAAGTACAAAAAAGATGGAATAATATGGTTCTTAGAATGTTTTGAAATGTCAACACCAGAACTATTTAGAATATTATGGCAAATGAAAAATGCAGATTACTTTAAGTATTGTAGAGAGATAATTTTTGGAAGACCTTTATTTGTAAGAGAAGATTATGAAATAAGTTTTGATGAAGCGGTAAAAGAAGCATTGAAGGATTTAAAAATACCTATAATCACAGGAGCAGATATAGGACATGTAGCACCACAAATGGCGATATTAAGTGGAGCAGTTTTGGAAATAACATCAGAAAAAGGAAAAGGAACTGTAAAAACATATTTTAAATAATGGTCAATTGGGGACAGGTACCATTTGACCAAAAATGGTTAAATGGTACCTGTCCCCAATTGACCAAAAAGGAGAAACAAATGGAGAATATAGGAATATTTGACTCAGGAATTGGAGGAGTAACAGTTTTAAAAGAAATAATAAAGGTGTTACCAAATGAGAATTATATATATTATAGTGATTCAAAAAATAATCCATATGGAGATAAAAATCAAGAGGAAATACTAAAGATTTGTGATGATATAGTAGCAAATTTGTTAAAAGAGAATTGTAAATCTATAGTTATTGCTTGTAATACAGCAAGTGCAATTGCTTCTAGCTTTTTAAGAGAAAAATATAATGATCTGCCTATTATAGCAATCGAACCTGCATATAAAATGGTACATGATTATTCATATGATAAACCTACTTTAATTATGGCAACAAAAGGAACAATTGAAAGTGAAAAATTTAATTTATTATTAAAAAAGTACAATAATAATAAAACATATATATTACCATGTGTGGGATTAGCTGATAAAATAGAAGATGGTAATGAAAAAGAAATAAAACAAGTTTTAAAATTGGAACTTGAAAAATATAGAGGTATTGTAAAAAATGTAGTCTTAGGATGTACTCATTATCCATTAGTTAAAGAAGGGATTAAAGAAATTTTAGGAGAAAATATTGAATTTTTTGATGGTTCACCAAGGCTTGCTTTACACCTAAAAGAAATACTAAAAGAAAAAAATTTATTAAATGAAGATTTTGAAAATTATAAAAATGATTATAATTTAGAAAATAAAATTAAGTTTATAGATTCTAGCAATGATATTAAAAAAGAAAAAAGATTTTTTGAAATTTTGGAAAAATCTTCAAAAAAATAGTATCAAAAAAACAAAGTATCTTCCAAAAATAAAAATGAATATGATACAAAAATTTGGTTACACTACAATTATATTTAAAAAAGCATGAAAGGAAGATATAAAATGGAAAATTTAGTAAAAGATTTAAATAAATTTTTATCTGATTTAGCAGTATTTTATAGAAAATTACAAAATTATCATTGGAATATAAAAGGACCTCATTTTTTTACATTGCATGAAAAATTAGAAAATTATTATGATGAAATAAATGAACAAATTGATGTTATAGCAGAACACATATTAATGTTAGGATATGAGCCTTTAGGAACAATGAAAGATTATTTAGCAACAACTTCTATAAAAGAGGCGAAAAATGAAAAACTAAGCGACACTATAGTAATTGAAAATTTAATAGAAGATTATACTTTATTACTACAAGAAGCCAATAAAATAAAAAAATCTGCAGACGATAAGGAAGCGTATGCTACTTCAACTTTAATTGATGATAATATTTCAAACTATATGAAAAATTTATGGATGTTAAAGCAATTAAAAGGATAATATCTTAAAATTTCATTAAATTTCCAAAAAAAGTTGCATATTTTAGATAAAAATAGTATAATAGAAAAGGTAATGAATATAAATTTAAAAAAGAAAAAAGAGAGGTAAAAAAATGGAGTATTTATATATACTAAGAGAAGCCTTAGTTTGGATAGTAACCATATTCTGGTTATATCAATTATGTATAAGTGTATGCTCATTAATAAAATTGAAAGACAAACCTTTAAAAGTAAAAAAAGACCACAAATTCATGGCAATAATACCAGCACATAATGAAGAAGCAGTTGTGGGAAATTTAATAGAAAGCTTAAAAAATCAAAATTATAATAAAGAATTATATGACATATATGTTATAGCAGATAACTGTACAGATAGAACAGCACAAGTTGCAAGAGACGCAGGGGCTATAGTATATGAAAGATTCGATCCTGAAAAGAAGACAAAAGGATTTGCATTAGATTGGTTTATTAAACAAAAAATACAAGAAAATGCAGATTATGATGCTCTTTGTGTATTTGATGCTGATAATATAGTAGACAAAAACTTTATAAAAAACATGAATAAAAAATTATGCCAAGGAGAAGATGTTGTTCAAGGATATAGGGATATAAAAAATCCAACAGATAGCTGGATAACATCAGGATATGCATTATTTTACTGGACAATGCATAGATTTTACCATTTAGCAAGATATAATGTTGGATTATCACCATTATTAAATGGTACAGGATTTATGGTAAGATTTGATGTCTTAAAACCAGATGGATGGCAAACAAAAACATTGACAGAAGATATTGAATTTTCTTTACAAAGAATAATAAAAGGAAAGAAATTAGGTTGGGCAACAGATGCTATAGTATATGATGAACAACCAGTAGGATTTAAACAAAGTTGGTCTCAAAGAAGTAGATGGACAGTAGGACATATGCAATGTATAAAAGAATATACAAAATCATTAGCAAAAGCCATAAAAGATAAAAAGACAATGATGAATGTTGACGGATTTTTATATATTGTAGGAAGTATACCAATGTTTGTACTAACAATTATATTATTATTAACAAACTTTTTAATGTATACAGGAAGTGCAATAACACAAGCAGATTTAATGATAAATATATTAAGATATTTAGTACCAACATTCTTATTCCCAATAGTAACAAGTATGTTTGCAATGTGGCTAGATAAAAGACCAATAAAACCTATGATTAAAGGATTATTGTGTTATCCATTATTTATGGGATCATGGTTATTAATTAATTTTAAATGCTTATTTAAAAGAAACACAAAATGGGAGAAAATCAACCATGTTAGAAATATAAAAATAAATGAAATAACTAAGATAGAAGAAGAATTGAAAACTGAAAAAGAATTGATTTAGAGTCAATTCTTTAAATTTTTAAGAAAAAATTAATCAAAGGAGAAAATAATGAAGAAATTAAGCATAAAGAATATTAAATTAAAACATATACATATAACGATAATAATATTAGGTATAATTTTTATTGCTTTAGCGGCATTTCATACAAATTTGTGGTTTGATGAAAGTTATTCAGTTGCAATTTCAAACAATCATACATTTGGAGAAATATGGAGTATAGGTGGATATGATGTACATCCGGTATTATATTATTGGATATTAAAAATAGTATCTCTAATATTTGGAAATAATATATTAGCATTCAGACTAATATCAGTAATTTCACTTTCAATCTTAGGAATATTAGGATATACACATATAAGAAAAGATTTTGGAGAAAAAGTAGGGTTATTATTCTCATTCCTAGTATATTTTTTACCAGTAAATGTAATATATGCAAGTGAAATAAGAATGTACACTGTAGGAATGTTATTTGTTACAATAATGGCAATATATGCTTATAGAATATTTAAAGGAAATAAAAGCATAAAAAATTGGATAATATTTGCAATATTTAGTTTAGCTTCAGCATATACACATTATTATGGATTAATGTCAGCAGGGATAATAAACATATTATTATTCATATTCTTATTAAAAAATGCAATAAAAGAAAGAAAATTCACAAAAGATCTAATAACATTCTTAGTACAAGGAATAATACAAATAATTTTATACATACCATGGATAATGTCATTATTAACTCAAATGTCCCAAGTTTCAGCAGGATTTTGGGTACAATGGAAATTCCCTAAAACATTTATTGACATGTTTGAATTCCAATTTACAGGTAACCTAGATGATTCAATATATATTAATAATTGGATTGCAATTATATATGGGTTAATAATAACAGTATATGTAATATATTTAATAATAAAAAATATAAAATCAAAGAATAAACAAGACATAAAATCAGCAAGATATGCAATTATAATATATTTTGCAGTTATATTAGGAGCAATAGTTGTATCAATAGTATTAAGAAGATCAATAATATACGCAAGATATTTATTATTAATAACAGGATTATTTATTTTCTTCCTAGCATTTATAATGGAAAAACTAGGAAACAGAAAAGTAAATTTAGTAATATATATTTTAACAGTTATTATTGCAACAATTGTAAATATCAATATGATACAAACAAATTATGACTTAAGCAATAGTGAACCAATAAACTACATAAAAGAAAATATCCAAGAAGGTGACATATTAGTATATGGAAACGAAGGAAGTGGATTTATAATATCTGCAAACTTGCCAGAATACACACAATATTTTTATGATAAAGAGCATTGGAACGTAGAAGAAGCATATAAAGCATATGGACCTAATATGACTACAGTGTATGATTTAAGTTTTTTAGATAATTATACTGGAAGAATATGGCTTATAAATGCAGGAAATAATGTGTTGTTAGAACAAGTAGAGGAAAAATACGGAGAAGAAGTACAATTGGTTAGCCAACAAAATTTCAGTGTGAAGTACAAAAAATATCAATATACATTTAATTTAGTAGAAAAAAATTCATAAAAAGTATTGCATTTTTAGAAAAAATTGGGTATAATAATAAAAGCGTAGTTAAGACAAAAGAGTGGGCACAGAACCCACTCTTAACTTTTGGAAAAAAAGGAGGGATACTTTGGCAAGTATAGAAGAAAAAGTAGAAAATTTAGTAAGGCCAATAATAGAAAATATAGGATATGAAGTATATGATATAGAATATCTAAAAGAAGGAAAAGATTACTTCCTAAGAATATTTATAGATAATCCAAAAGGAATAACAATAGAAGACTGTGAAAAAGTGAATGACGCAATAAAAGACAAACTTGATGAAGAAGACTATATAAAACAACAGTACTTCTTAGAAATATCATCACCTGGAATAGAAAGAAGATTAAGAAAAGATAAGCATTTAGAACAAAATATAGGAGAAGAAATTACAATAAATCTATTTAAAAAAGATGCTGAAGGCAATAAAAGCTATATAGGAAAATTGAAAGCTTTTACGAATGAAGAAATTTTAATAGAGCAAGATGGCAAAGAAATAAAATTAGAAAGAAAAAATATATCACAAATAAAAACAATATATAATTGGGATGAGTAAAAATTATCCCTATAAGGAGGAATGAAGTAATGAAAGCTATAGACAATAAAGAATTAGTTCTAGCTTTAGAAGAATTAGAAAGAGAAAAAGGAATTAAAAAAGAATATGTATTAGAATCAATAGAAACAGCATTAGTTACAGCATACAAAAGAAATTTTGATTCTTTAGAAAATGTTAAAGTAGATATAGACCATAAAACAGGAGCAACACATATATATGCTATAAAAGAAGTTGTAGAAAAGCCTACAAATACAACATTAGAGATTTCATTGGAAGAAGCATTAAAAATAAATAAACAACTAAAAATTGGAGATTCAGTAGAAATAGAGATTGTACCAAAAGATTTTGGTAGAATAGCAGCACAGACTGCAAAACAGGTAATAATTCAAAAATTGAGAGAAGTAGAAAGAGAAATAACATACAATGAATTTAATGATAGAAAAGGTGAGATAGTTTCTGGAATAATTCAAAAGGCTGACCATAATATAGTTGTAATGGATTTAGGAAAGTTAGAAGGGGTTATGCCAGTAAAAGAACAAATACCTACAGAAAAATATCATGTAAATCAAAAAATAAAAGGTGTAGTTTTAGATGTAGAAAAAGGACAAAAAGGAGCACCACAGGTAATAGTATCTAGAAGTCATCCTGATTTCGTAAGAAAATTATTAGAATTTGAAATACCTGAAATATATGAAGGTGTAATTGAAATTAAAAGTGTTTCAAGAGATCCAGGATATAGAAGTAAAGTAGCAGTATTTTCACCAGACCCTAATATTGACCCAGTAGGTTCATGTGTAGGGCAAAAAGGAGTAAGAATACAAAATGTAATAAATGAACTAAATGGGGAAAAAATAGATGTAATAGAGTGGAATGAAGATCCAAGTATATACATTGCAGCTGCATTACTTCCTGCTCAAATATTGGCAGTAGATATAAAAGAAAAAGAAAAATTTGCACAGGTAATCGTACCAGATGATCAATTATCATTAGCTATAGGAAAATCTGGACAAAATGCAAGATTGGCAGCAAGATTAACAAATTGGAAAATAGATATAAAATCAGAAAGCCAATTTAGAGAGATGTTACAAAAAGCACAAGAATAGGTTGAAAAATAATTTGGTTTTGGCGTTGTTAAACATCGTTTCGAAAATCCTCAATGTGCAAACGCACACCTCCGGTTTTCTCACTCGTTTGCCTAGCCAAAACGCAAATTCTTTTCCAACCATCAAATCAGTAGTGTTACATCTTTAAGAGGAGATGATAAAATGAAGAAAATACCACAAAGAACATGTATGGGCTGTAATGAAAAAAAAGATAAAAAGGATTTAATTAGAATAGTAAAAAACAAAGCTAATGAAATATTAGTAGACAAAACAGGAAAGCTGAATGGACGAGGTGCATATATTTGTAATAATGTAGAGTGTTTAGAAAAGCTAAAAAAATCAAAGAGATTAAACAGGGTATTTGAAATAAATATATCTGATGAAATTTATGAAAGTTTAAGAGGTGTAATTCTTGGAAAATAAGGTATTAGGTTTAATAGGACTGGCTGCTAAAGCAGGAAAAATGGCTTTTGGTGCTGATAGTGTAAAAAGAGAAATAGTAAGAGGAAGAATTAGACTGTTGATATTAGCAGAAAATAGTTCTGAAAAGACAAAATTAAAGTTTAAAAAGATAGCAGATGAAGCAAAAGTGCCAACAATATTTTTTGGAACAATTTCAAATTTAAGTACTGCTATAGGAAAAACAAATAAAGCAATATTAGGAATAACAGATATGAATTTGGCAAGAGAAATTAAGAGAATAGTATATAGTGGGGGTGATTCTATTGGGTAAAATAAAAATTCATGAAATAGCAAAAAAATTAGGATTAACAAGCAAAGAAGTTTTAGAAGTAGCTAATAAATTACAAATAGAAGCAAAAAGTCATTTAAGTGGGGTAACAGAAGAGGAAGCTGTAAAAATAGAAGAAAAACTAAATGCAAAAGATAATAAAATCCAAAAAGAAAATAATAAAGAAGCATCAAAAGGAAAAAATAAAGAAGCAGTAAAAGAAAATAAAAAAGAAACAACAAAAGAAAAAGAACAAAAAGCTCCAGTGATAATAAGAAGAGAAGTTATTATTTCAGATGAACAAGACAAAAAAACAGAGCAAAAGAAAGTAGAAAAAACAAATAATATTGGATTTGTAGAAAGAAAGCATAATAAGGATTTTAATATAGTGTATAGAAATAAACCTAATAAACCTAAAACTGTTAGTGAACTTTTTGGATTGACGAAGGAAGAACCTCCTAAAAAAGAAGAAGAGAAAAAGCAAGAAAAAGCAGAAGAAAAAACACAAGAAATTACTCAAGATAAGAAAATAGAAAAAGCAACTATGATACAAGGAGAAAAAGAAACATATATGCAAAAAACAGCAACACAAAAAGAAGTTAAGAAAAATAACGACTTTGATATGAACAAAAATAGGAATAAAAATAATTTTAATAGGGACAATAAAAATAATAACTTTAATAAAAATAATAAATTTAATAATGATAACAGAAATAGAGGTGGATACAATAACCAAAATCGTTTTGGAAATAAAAGACCTCTTGATGAAAAGGGGATAGAGAAAAATATCAAAAATATTATGTCAGTAGAAGTTCCAGAAAAAGAAAGTATAAGAGAATATAACAAAAATATCGATAAACAAAAAAATAATAGTAAATTTGAAGATTCTGCAAAAAACCAAAAGAAATCTAGAACGAGAAGAAATGATAGTAATAATTTTGATGAAGGAAAATTAAAAAGCTTGAAACAAACAAGTAGACTTTCAAATATGTTTGACGAACAAGATGGTGGAATGTTAGACTATTATGATTTAACAACACAAAGAGGAAGAAGAGGAAAGAAAAAAATTCAAAAAAGTGATGAGAATAGAACAAAGCAAAAAATATTCCAATTAACAGAAATAGAAATTCCAGAAAATATATCAGTAAAAGATTTAGCGGCAGAAATGAAGAAAACAACAGCAGATGTTATTAAAAAATTATTAGGATATGGAATAATGGCAACAATTAATCAAGAATTAGACTTTGACACAGCATTTCTAATTGCAGGAGAATTTGGTATAACAGCTAAAAAGAAAGAAACAATAACAGAGGAAGATATTCTATTTGATGATTCAGAGGATAAAGAAGAAGATTTAGTAACAAGACCACCTGTAGTTGTAGTTATGGGTCATGTTGACCATGGTAAAACATCATTATTAGACACAATAAGAAAAACAAATGTAATAAGTGGAGAAGCAGGAGGAATCACACAAGCAATAGGAGCTTATACAGTAAATGTAAATGGAAGACAAATAACATTTTTAGATACACCTGGACATGAAGCATTTACAGCAATGCGTGCAAGAGGTGCACAGATTACAGATATTGCAATATTAGTAGTTGCTGCAAATGATGGTGTAATGCCACAAACAGTTGAAGCAATAAACCATGCTAAATCAGCAGGAATTCCTATAATTGTAGCAATTAATAAAATTGATTTACCAGATGCAAATGTAGATAAAGTAAAACAAGAATTAATGACATATGAATTAGTACCAGAAGAATGGGGAGGAGACACAATTTGTGTTCCAATATCTGCTAAAAAGAATTTAAATATTGATCAATTATTAGAAATGGTATTATTAGAAGCAGATGTATTAGAATTAAAAGTAAATCCTCATAAACAAGCAAAAGGTGTTGTAATAGAAGCAAGACTAGATAAATCAAAAGGAGCAATTGCATCAATGCTAGTTCAAAGAGGAACACTTGATGTAGGAGATACAATAGTAGTAGGTTCTTCAATTGGTAGAATAAGAAGTATGATAAATGATAAAGGTAAAAAAGTAAAATCAGCAGGACCATCAACACCAGTAGAAATAATGGGATTAACAGATGTGCCAGAAGCTGGAGACACATTCTATGAAGTAAAAGATGAAAAAATGGCAAAACATTTAATAGAAAGAAGAAAACGTCAAGCAAGAGAAAAAGCAATAAATGCTACAACTAAAGTAACATTAGATAATTTATTTAGCCAAATGGAAGAAGGAAATATAAAAGTATTAAACTTAATTGTAAAAGCAGATGTTCAAGGTTCAGTAGAAGCTGTAAAACAATCTATGGAAAAATTATCTAATGAAGAAGTAAAAGTAAAAGTAATCCATAGTGCAGCAGGAGCTGTTACAGAATCAGATGTAATGCTAGCAAAAGTATCAAATGCAATAATAATAGCATTTAATGTAAGACCAATGCCAAGTGCAAAAGATATGGCAGAACGTGACGGAGTAGAAATAAAGCAATATTCTGTAATATATCAGGCAATAGATGATGTTGATGCAGCAATGAAGGGAATGTTAGATCCTAAATATCAAGAAAAAGTTATAGGAAATGTAGAAGTTAGACAAACATTTAAAATTTCTAATGTTGGTACAATAGCAGGAGGATATGTAACATCTGGAAAAGTAGAAAGACATGCAGGAGTAAGAGTTATTAGAGATAATGTTGTTATACATGATGGAAAACTTGCTACATTAAAGAGATTTAAAGATGATGTAAAAGAAGTTTCTAAAGGCTTTGAATGTGGTATGCAAATTGAAAATTATAATGACATAAAAGAAGGAGACACAATTGAAGTTTATATTATGGAAGAAGTTAAAAAGTAAAATATTTATATCAGTTATAAATCTGATGAACTATACATTAAAATTCCGTGTCTTACTGGTCGGACTTATCATATGAGGTAGTTAGTTCATCTAAAATATTATATTTCTTTAAAAAATTTTAAAGAAAGGAGAGTAAAGTAAAATGCAAAAAAGAGTAAACAACAGAATTAATCGTATAGACGAAGAATACAAAAAAGAATTAAGTAATATTATAGGCCGTGAATTAAAAGACCCAAATATTACAGGATTAATTAGTGTAACAAAAGTCAAAGTATCTACTGACTTAAAATATGCTAAAGTTTATGTAAGCATAATGGGAGCTAAAAACTTACAAGAAACCATGAAAGGTTTAAAAAATGCTTCAGGATATATAAGAACAGAATTGGCAAAAAGAATCAATTTGCGTAATACACCAGAAATAACATTTGAGATAGATGACTCAATAGAATATGGAGCAAAAATAGATAATATATTAAAAGAAATAATGCCAAAAAAAGAAGTAAATGGGAGTGAAGATAATGACATTGGATAATATTTTAGAAGAAATAAAAAAAGCAAATTCAATAGTAATATTAACACACGAATCACCAGATGGAGACGCAATAGGAAGTAGCCTTGGAATGCATATGGCATTAAAAAGCATAGGAAAAAATAGTGATGTGATACTTACAGAATTTCCAAGAACTTTCAATTTTTTGCCTGGAGCAAAAGATGTAAAACAAGAATCAGATATTAAAAACTATGACTTAGCAATTACAGTAGACTGTGCGGATTTAAAAAGAGTTATGGCAAACGAATATTTTGAAAATGCAAAAAAGACAATAGTAATAGATCATCATGGAAGCAATACAATGTATGGAGATATTAACTTTGTAAATCCAGTATCTCCAGCTTGTTGCGAAATATTGGCAGGAATGTTTGAATATTTTGATATAAATATTGATACAGAAATAGGAACTTGTATATTGACAGGAATTATTACAGATACAGGCGGATTCAAATATTCAAGTGTAACTCCAGAAACATTTGAATTTACAGCTGATTTATTAAGAAAAGGTATAAATGTTTCAGAAATATATGAAAGAGTATTGGAAACAAAAACAAAAGCAAACTTTGAATTATTAAAAAGAAGCATGGATAGGTTAGAATTATTAGAAAATGGAAAAGTAGCGTTTACATATATAACTAAAAAAGATGAAGAAGAAGTAAATGCAGAACCTGGAGACCATGAGGGAATTGTAGAAGAAGGTAGAAGTATTGAAGGAGTTGAAGTTTCTGTATTTATTAGACAAAGAGATGATGAAAATGTATATAAAATCTCAATGAGATCTACTGGAAATATCAATGTTTCTGATATTTGCTTCTTATTTGGCGGTGGAGGTCATCCAAAAGCAGCAGGTGCTTTAATTCAAGGAACAGTTGAGCAAGTAAAAGAACAAGTATTAAAAGAAATTAGGAAAGTTTTGTAAATTATAAGTTATAATTTATTATAAATCACATTCATAAAATATATATAAATACAAATAAAAAAACTCAAAGTAAAAGTTAACCCCAAAGGACATTGAAATTTTGTAAATGTTTTTTGGGGATTATTAATTAAATATATATTTTTTAAATCCATTTCATCTAAAGAATTTTGGATGCAACTGACCAAAACATTATTAAAACTCATATTTTCCTTCTTAGCAATTTTTTTCAAAGTATCGTTTATGCTTTTACTTTAAGCTTGCTATTTTTACTTTTATGTAGTAGAATAGCAACAAGAGAAAGGAGAATGGTATATGAGTAATATAGGAATAGGTATAGGAATAAGTGATTTTAAAATGTTAAGATTAAGGAAAAATTACTATATAGATAAAACAATGTATATAAAACATATAATAGACAACCAAGCAGGAGTAATATTAGTAACAAGACCAAGACGATTTGGGAAAACATTAAATATGAGTATGTTAAAATATTATTTTGATAATACAGCAAAAGATAGCAAAGACCTATTTGAAGGACTAAAAATAATGGAACAAGAAGAAGAATACACATCAAAATTAGGAAATTATCCAGTAATATATTTAACACTAAAAGATGTACAAGATAGAAATTATGACAATATGTTACTAGATATGAAAACAGCAATGATGAATATGTATCAAGCACATAGATATTTATTAGACAGTGATAAAATATATCCAGAAGAAAAAGAAAAAATATTAGATATATTATATGCAAGAGAAGATGAAAATGCATTAAAAACTAGTGTTATAGAATTATCAAAATATTTAAACAGGCATTATGGAAAACAAGTGATATTACTAATAGACGAATATGATGTACCATTACAAAATGCATATGTAGAAGGATATTATGATGAAGCAGTAAGATTTTTCAAAACATTTTATGGAACAACATTCAAAGATAATCCATACTTAGAAAAAACAGTACTAACAGGAGTAAGTAGAGTAGCAAAAGAAAGTATATTCAGTGGAGCAAATAATTTTGATGTATATACAGTATTAGATAACGAATTTAGTGAAGATTTCGGAATAACAGAAAAGGAAATGGATAAAATCATAGAAGATTTTAACATAGAAGACGAAAAAGAAGAAATAAAGAAATGGTATGATGGATATACAATAGGAAATACAGAAGAAATATATAATCCATGGAGTATATTGAATTATTTAACTAAGAGACAACTAGTACCATATTGGGTAAATACAAGCTCAAATGACTTAATAAAATTAATACTAAAAAATTCAGTAACAGTAAAAGAAAGAATAGAAAGATTATTAAATGACGAAGAAATAGAAGTACCAATAAACTTAGAAACAATAATAGTAGGAATAGAAAACAATGAAGATAATATCTGGGGACTATTACTAGGAACAGGATATTTAAAAATAACAGGAGTAGTAGACCTAGCAATGCATATATATAAAGTAAAAATTCCAAATTATGAGATAAAGATTTTGTTCCAACAAATAATAGATGAATGGTTTAGAAATAAAGTAATAGGAAATGACTTAAGAAGCATATTAAAAGACTTAGTAACATTAAATTTTGATGAATTTGAATATAAATTTAAAATATTAGTAAAAGAAATGTTTAGCTATATGGATGTAGGAGAAAACACAGCAGAAAACTTTTACCATGCATTTGTACTAGGAATGTTAGTAGGACTAAAAGATAGTTACTATGTAAATTCAAATAGAGAATCAGGTGTAGGAAGATATGATATAATGCTAGAACCAAAAGAGAAAAACGGAAATAGTTTTATAATGGAATTCAAAGTATATAGACAAGATAAAGAAAAAACAATAGAAGACACAATAGAAAATGCCAAAAAACAAATAGAAGAAAAAGGGTATGAAACAAATTTAAAAGAAAGAGGATTTACAAATATAACAAAAATGGTGTTTGCTTTCAAAGGAAAAAATGTAAAAATGGAAATATACTAATAGGGATACTTTAATGAATAAAAGGAGAACCAAAATGGATGGAATTATTATTATAAACAAGCCAAAGGGATGTACATCACATGATATAGTATATAAAGTAAAAAAACTACTAAACGAAAAAGTAGGGCATACAGGAACATTAGATCCAATGGCAGAAGGAGTTTTACCACTATTAATTGGGAAAGGAACACTATGTTCAAAATACCTAATAAATCATGACAAAAAATATCAAGTAACATTAAAATTAGGAATAAAAACAGATACAGCAGATTCAGAGGGAAAAATAATCGAAGAACAAGAAGTTAAAGAAGAAATATTAGAAAAAGATAATGCGAAAAAAATATTGTCATTTTTTTTAGGAAAACAAGAACAAAAACCACCAATATATTCTGCAATAAAAGTAAATGGAAAAAAGCTATATGAATACGCAAGAAAAGGGCAACAAGTAGAAATACCAACACGAAATATTGAAATTTATTCAATTGAATTGATAAAGATAAATAAAAAAGAGAAAACAATAGAATTTATAGTAAAATGTAGTAAAGGTACATATATAAGAAGTCTATGTGAAGATATAGCAACAAAACTTGGCACAATAGGATATATGAAAGAATTAAAAAGATTAGAAGTAGGAATTTTTAAAATAGAAGATAGTATAACAATAGAAGAACTAAAAGAGAAAATTGAGAAAAATGAAAAATACATAATAAGCATTGAAGAATTTTTTAGTAAGAAAAAAAGAATTGATTTAGATGAAAAAATGTTAAAAAAATTTTTAAACGGAGTTAAATTAGACTATAAAAATCTAGATGATATTTATAGAATATATTCGCAAAATAAATTTATAGGAATAGGAAAGGTAGAAAACCAGTCGTTAAAAAGAGATATAATTTTGCTGGAATATAATAGAAAGAAAAGGTAGAAAGATCATATTGACAGAATACCTAGAATTGCATATAATTGAATTACCAAAGATACATAAATTAAAAGAAAAAGAAAAAAATAACGAACTTATAAAATGGATGTATTTTTTGGAAAATCCAGAAAGTAAGAAGGTTGATGAATATATGAAAGAAAATAAAGGAATAAAAGAAGCAAAAGAAAAACTAGAAACAATGAGCGAAGACGAAAGAATGCAAATATTAGCTGACTTAAGATTAAAAGCCATAATGGATGAAAAGGCAGCAAAAAGACAATCATATAAAGAAGGCTTAGAATCTGGAATTAGAGATGGACTAAAACAAGGAATTCAACAAGGAATTCAACAAGGAATTGAGCAAGGAATTGAACAGGGAATTGAACAGGGAATTGAACAAGGAATAGAAAAAGGAAGCACAAAAACTAAAAAAGAAATCGCAAAGAAGTTAAAAGAAAAAGGAGAAAATACAGAATATATAAAAGAAATTACAGGCTTAAAAGAAGAAGAAATTTTAAAACTATAATTTAATAATTGGTAATAATATAAAAACACCTCACATATATTTGTGTAAGAGGTGTTTTTTATGTATTATATAGAAGAATCAGACAAGCCAAACTTTTTAGAAGAAAAACTATCAAGAGTAAAATTAGAAATAGATAGAATAATTTTGCCAATAAATAAAGATAAAATAATTACAGAGAATGTAGATTCAAAGAAATTAAATTCAGAAAAAATATATATAAAAAAAGAAAAAAAGCTAGCACAAAAAACATTGAAAATCCTAGAAAAAGCAAACAGTAAAAAAATTGTCATAAGCAAAAATGTTCAAAAATTAAAAGAATATATGGATTTATTAAATCAAAGTCAATTAGAAATAATAGGTGGAAAATGGCTATATAAAATACTAGTACCAGAAATATTAGAATACATATTAAATAAAGAAAACAGGATAAATGAAGAAACAAATCTATATATTTTAATAAATGATTCAACAGAGATTACATTGCAAACAATAAAAAGATTGGCAAATACATATAAATCAATTAATATCATAACAAATCATATAGAAAAGTTCAAAAAAATTGAAGAAAACATGGAAAAAGAACTAGGAATAGCAGTAACAGTAATGAATAATAAAAAGAAAGGATTATCAAAAGCAAAAATAATACTTAATTTCGATTTTCCAAAAGAATTATTAAATAAATATAATATTTATGAAAAAGCCATAATTGTAAATTTGCAAGGAAGCATAAACATAGCCAAAAAAAGATTTGAAGGAATAGTTATAAATGATTATGAAATAGAAATAATAAATCCACAAGAATATCATTTAGACGATAAAAAATATAAGCTAAAAGAACTATACGAAGCCCATTTTTATAAATCTCAACCATATAAAAATATAATTGAAAAAATAAAAAAGGATAAAGTAAAAATTAAAGAATTATATTCACTTAATGGCATATATTAAATTTTCCTTAAATACTTTATTTTTTTTAAAAAATGTAATATAATGTTATTGTCTTAAATTTTATCCTACAAAGGAGGTAAAAAATGCCAAGTAAAAGTAGAAAAAAAAGAAGTAATGATAATGACAAGACAAAAACATATAAAACTAGAAATAGAAAAACAACAAAAAGAACATCTAAATCAAGAGATGATGACACAAAAGTAGTAAATACAAATAGAAAAAACATAAAAGACAAAAATACAAAAGACAAAAATACAAAAGGCAAAAATACAAAAGGCAAAAACGGGAAATGGTCTGAAAAACACCCAAAGTTATCAATGGCAATAAAAATAGTAATTATCTTAATACTATTATTATGTGTAATAGGGGCAGGAGTTATTGCAGCAGTATTCTTTGGACTATTTGGAGATGACTTCCAAATAAGTAAAGACGAGTTAATAATAGGAATAGCCAATTCAGTAGTTCTGGACAAAGATGGGAATATAATTGCAAATTTAAGCAGTGATGAAAAAAGGAAAATAGTAACATTAGACGAAATGTCCCCATATTTACCAAAAGCATACATAGCGATAGAAGATAAAAGATTTTATGAACATAATGGAGTGGACATATGGAGAACAGCAGGAGCAATATTTAACACAGTATTTAAAGGAGGTTCTTCATATGGTGGAAGTACAATAACACAACAATTAGTAAAAAATATAACTGGTGATGATGATGCAAGTGGTTTTGCCGGCATTATGCGTAAAGTAAGAGAATGGGCAAAAGCATACCAAGTGGAAAGAATGATATCAAAAGACCAAATCTTAGAGTTGTACTTAAATATATTATTTGTAGGTGGAGATAATCTTCACGGAGTAGAACTTGGAGCACAATATTATTTCAATAAAAGTGCAAAAGACTTAGATTTAGCAGAATGTGCATTCTTAGCAGGAATAAATAGTTCACCAAATGCATATAATCCATATGATGAAACTAAAAACCAAGATGAACTTAAAGAAAAAATAAAAAATAAAACACTAACAGTATTAGCAGAAATGAAAGACCAAGGATATATAACAAATGAAGATGAATACAATGCAGCAGTAGCAAAAGCAGAAGCAGGGCTAACATTTACAAAAGGAAATATTACATCAAATAATGCATATTCATATCATACATCTGCAGCAGTAAATCAAGTTGTTGAACAAGTAATGGAAGAAAAAGGTGTATCAAGAGAATTTGCAGAAAAATATGTATATAGTAGTGGACTTACAATATATTCAACACAAGATTCTTCAATACAATCAAGAGTAGAAGAAGAATTCAAAAAAGCTGATTATAGAATAAAAGGTAGAGATAAAAATGCAGATGGAACACTAAAAAATGACCATGCACAAGCAGGTATGGCAATAATTGATTATAAAACAGGTCAAGTGGTAGCAGTCGGAGGAGAACTAAGTGACGACCAAAATGCTACAGGATGGAATAGAGCAACACAAATGGTAAGACAAACAGGTTCATCAATAAAACCAATTGCAGATGTAGCACCAGCATTAGAAGAAAAAGTAATAACAGCATCAACAGTATATGATGATGTATTAACAGATTTTAATGGATATTCACCAAAAAATGATGGTAGCAGATATTATAAATTAATAAATATAAGAGAATTTATAGCAAGATCACAAAACGTACCAGCAGTAAAAATAATGAGAGAATTAACACCAAATAAATCAATAGACTATTTAAGAAAAATGGGTGTAAGCACACTATATAAATCAGGAGAAGTTGAAGGAAAAGATGATAGTACATTATCATTAGCAATAGGAGGAATAACAGATGGTATAAGCCCACTAGAAATGGCAGCAGCATATGGAACAATAGCAAATGATGGTGTATATATTGAGCCAACATTCTATACAAAAGTAACAGATTCTAGTGGAAATGTAGTACTAACACCAAATCAAGAATCACAAAGAGCTATATCTGAACAAAATGCATATTTAACAAGAAGTATAATAGAAGAGCCAGTAACAGCATCTTATGGAACAGCAACATATTGTAAAATATCAGGAATGGAAACATGTGCAAAAACAGGTACAACAGATGATAACTGTGATAGATGGTTATGTGGAATGACACCATACTATGTAGCAGCAACATGGTTTGGATATGATAATAATGAAGAAGTAAAATGGTCAGGAAGAAATCCAGCAGGAATGATATGGTCAAATATCATGAAGGACATACATAAAGACTTAGAAAATGCTAACTTTAATAAACCAAGTGGAATAGTAGAAAGAGAAGTATGTTCAATAACAGGAGGATTAGCTACATCTAGTTGCACAAGTAGATATAAGGAAGAATTTTCAGAAAATAATTTGCCAGACGAATGCGAAGGACATGGAGTTCAAAAAATATGTACAGAAACAGGAAAATTGGCAACAGAATATTGCCCATCTAAAAATCAAAGTTATGGGGGAGTAATACCAAAAGAAAAATTAGGTTTGTGGAAAGCAGTAAATGGCTCATCAAGAACAGGTAATGAAAAAGTAACAGAATATTGTACAGTACACACTGCTCCAAAAACAAATACAACAGGCAATACAAATACAACAGGAAATACAACTGGAGGAAACACAACTGGAAATACAACAAACACATCGGGAAATACTAATACTTCTGGCGGAGGAAATACCAGTACTAATACAAATACCGGAAGTGGAAATACCAATACAAACACAGGAAGTGGTAGCACAAATACAAACACTAATTCAAGTAACACAAACACAACAGGTAATGCTAGAGTAAGAGAAGAAAATTAAAATTATTATAAATAAATTAAAACTGTAGCGGGGGAAAACATTACTAAAAAGTGAAATACTATTAAAAACCCGCTATTGTTTTTAAAATAAGGAGGCTTCATGGATATATATTTTACAAATACTTTAACAAAGAAAAAAGAAAAATTTATTCCAATAAACCAAAACGAAATAACAATATATTCTTGTGGACCAACAGTATATAAAGATGCAACAATAGGAAACATGAGGACAAATATATTTCAAGATGTATTAAGAAGAATGCTAGAATATAACGGATATAAAGTAAAACAAGTAATGAATATAACAGATGTAGGTCATCTAGTATCAGATGGTGATGAAGGTGAAGACAAAATGATAAAATCAGCAAAAGAAGAGCATAAAACACCAGAAGAAATAGCAGAACATTATACAAAATTGTTTTTCGAAGATTTAAAAGCATTAAATATCCAACTACCAGAAGTAATATGTAAAGCAACAGAATATATACCTGATATGATAGAATATGTAAAAAAATTAATTGAAAATGGTTATGCTTACGAAACATCAACAGCAATATATTTCAATGTAGCGAAATTAGACAAATATGGAATTTTATCAGGAATAAATCTTGAAGATCAAAAAGCAGGAGCAAGAGTAGAAATAGACTCCGAAAAAATAAATCCATATGATTTTGCATTATGGATAAAAGCACCAAAAAACCATATAATGAAATGGAATAGTCCATGGGGAGAAGGGTACCCAGGATGGCATATAGAATGTTCAACAATGTCTAAAAAACACTTAGGAGAACAATTTGACATACATACAGGAGGAATAGACTTAATACCAACACATCATGAAAATGAAATAGCACAAAGTAAAGGATTTGATGGCAAAATACCTGCAAACTATTGGTTACACGGAGAATATCTTTTAATAAATGGTGGCAAAATGTCAAAATCATTAGGAAATGTATATTTACTAAGAGATATCATAAATAAAGGATATGACCCATTAGTATATAGACTATTTTGTTATACATGTAATTATAGAAATAAACTAAACTTTACTTGGGAAGGAATAGAATCGACATCAAAATCATTAGAACGATTAAGAAATGCTTATCAAACACATTTAAAAGGAACAGAAGAATTAAATGATAAAGATATTAAAAAGTTAAAAGAGCTTGAAAATGATTTTAATAAAGCAATAAATGATGATATGAATATGCCACTTGCCATGAGCTATGTTTGGGAATTAGCAAGATATGAAAAGAAATCCCCTAAAATAGCAGAACTTTTACAAAAATTTGATAAAGTTTTAGCAATAAAAATCGACAAAGAAAATAAAGAAGAAAAAAACAAAATATCAAAAGAAATAATAGATTTAGTGGAACAAAGAAAAAAGGCAAGAGAAGAAAAGAATTGGCAAGAATCTGATAGAATAAGAGATTTAATAAAAGAAAAAGGATATGAAGTGAAAGATACAAAAGAAGGGACTGAAATAAATAAAATTTTAAAGGAGGAGTAAAAATGTCAGTATTATTACCAGGAGGGGCAGGATTTATAGGAAGCCATACAGCAGTAGAATTATTAAATGCAGGAAAGGAAGTTATAATAGTAGATAACTTTTCAAACAGCAAACCAGAAGTATTAGAAGCAATCAAAAAAATAACAGGAAAAGAATTTAAATTTTATAACATTGACTACATAGATAGAGAAAAACTAGAAGAAGTATTTGAAGAAAATGAAATAGAAGCAGTATTGAACTTTGCAGGATATAAAGCAGTAGGAGAATCAGTAAAAGAGCCAATAAAATACTATACAAATAATATATCAGGAGCATTAGTATTGCTAGACACAATGAAAAAATATAATGTCAAAAAATTCATATTCAGTTCATCAGCAACAGTATATGGCGAGCCAGAAAAAATGCCAATAACAGAAGAATGTAAAACAGGAGGAACAACAAACCCATATGGAACAACAAAACTATTTATAGAGCAAATACTAAAAGACATATATGCATCAGACAATACATGGGATATATGTATATTAAGATACTTTAACCCAATAGGAGCACATGAAAGCGGATTATTAGGAGAAGATCCACAAGGAATACCAAATAACCTAATGCCATATATAGTAAGAGTAGCAGCAGGAAAACTAAAAGAATTATCAGTATTTGGAAATGATTATAAGACACATGATGGAACAGGAGTAAGAGACTATATACACGTAGTAGACCTAGCAAAAGGGCATGTATTAGCATTAAATAAACTAGAAAAAGAAGGACAAGGACTATACATATATAATTTAGGAACAGGAACAGGGTATAGCGTATTAGACATAGTAAAAGCATTTGAAAAAGCAACAGGAGTAAAAGTACCATACAAAATAGCACCAAGAAGACCAGGAGATATAGCAATGTGTTATGCAGACCCAACAAAAGCATATAAAGAGCTAGGATGGAAAGCAACAAAAACATTAGAAGATATGTGTAGAGACTCATGGAATGCAAGATAAAGGAGAGAATTATAGAATGATTAATTTTAAAGACATAATAGCAGACGAAATATCTAAAATAACTAATATAGAACAAAAAGAAATAGAAGGTTATATTGAAGTGCCAAATAATGCAGAGAATGGAGATTATGCTTTTCCATGTTTTAAATTAGCTAAAAGTATGAAAAAAGCACCACAAATTATTGCGAATAGAATAAAAGAAAAATTAGAAATAGACGAAAATATAATTAGTAAAATAGATGTGGTAAACGGATATATAAATTTTTATATAAATAATGAAACTTTAGTAAAAGATGTATGCAAAGAAATAGATGATAAGAAGGAGAAGTATGGATCTTCTGATGAAGGAAAAAATCAGAACATAATCGTGGAATATTCTGCACCTAATATAGCGAAAGAATTTCATATTGGACATTTAAGAACAACTGTAATAGGAGCTTGTTTTTATAATATATTTAAATATCTTGGATACAATACAACAGGAATAAATCATTTAGGTGATTATGGTACACAATTTGGAAAAATAATAGAAGGATATAAAAGATGGGGAAATGAATACAATTTAGATGAAAATCCTATTGAAAAATTGACAGAAATATATATAAGAATAAATGAATTATGCAAAGAAGATGAAAGTGTACTAGAAGCATGCAGAGATAACTTTAAGAAATTAGAAGATAAAGATCCTTATTGTGTTGAATTATGGACTAAATTTAAAAACTTGAGTTTGAAAGAATTTAACAAAACTTATGATATTCTAGGAATAAAGTTTGACTCAACAAAAGGAGAAGCTTTTTATGCAGATAAAACACAAGAAGTAATTGACATATTAAAGAAGAATGGAAAATTAGAAGAGTCACAAGGTGCAATGATTGTGGATTTATCAGATAAAGATATGCCACCATGTATTGTATGCAAATCTAATGGATCATCAATATATGCAACAAGAGACCTATCTGCAATACTATATAGAGCAAGAACTTATGATTTTGATAAATGTATTTATGTAGTATCTGATGAACAAAAGTTATATTTTAAACAAATATTTGAAGTAGCAAAATATTTAGACTTAGATAAAAAATACACAGATGGATTAGTACATGTATCATATGGAATGACAAGACTTGCAACAGGTAAAATGTCAACAAGAGAAGGAAATGTTATAAAAGTAAATGATTTATTAAACGAAGCAATTAGTAGAGTTTTGGATATTATAAACGAAAAGAATCCAGATATGGAAAACAAAGAAGAAAATGCAAAGAAAATAGGAATAGGAGCAGTAATATTTAATAACTTATGCAATACACTTGCAAAAGAGCAAATATTTGACTGGAATAATGTACTTAATTTTAATGGAGAAACAGGACCATATATACAATATATATATGTAAGAACAAAAAGTGTATTAGAAAAAGCAGGTTATGAGCCAGAAATAGAAGAAATTGATTTCGCAAAGCTAGAAGATAAAGAAAGCATAAATGTATTAAAAACAATATATAAATTTAATGAAACATTAAGAGCAGTAATTGAAAAATATGAACCATCAATACTAGCAAGATACTTAATAGAATTAGCACAAAATTACAGCAATTTCTATAATGAAAATAAAATAATATGTGATGATAAAAAAGTGCAGGATGCAAGAATATTCTTAACAAAAGCAGTGGGAGAAGTATTGAAAACTGGAGCAAAACTATTAGGAATGGAAATGCCAGACAAAATGTAGAATATTGATTATTTGCTTTAATGTTAATATGAAAAAATGTCAAAATATTTTAATTTTATCAAAAATATGTTTGACATTTTTTTGTTTGTATGATAATATAGTAAAAAATGAGAAATGGAGTGGTATAGATGCCTAAAATTAAAACAGAATTAAATAAAAGAGAAAAAGCAATATTAAAATTTATTGAGAAACAAATAATGACAGATGGATATCCACCATCAGTAAGAGAAATAGGAAAAGCTGTAGGATTAAGTTCAACAGCAACAGTACATGGATATTTAGCAAAACTAGAAGAAAAAGGATACATAAAGAAAAAAGATAAAAAAGGAAGAACACTAAGATTACTAAAAGGATTATCTGGGGAAGAAAAAACAACATCAAGCAAAGATTTTTATACACAAAAAGAATTAGTTGATGTACCAGTAATAGGAAAAATAACAGCAGGAGCACCAATATTAGCTGTTGAAAATGTTACAGATACATTTCCAATACCAATAGACTTTGTAGGAAATTCAGAGTCCTTCATGCTAACTGTTAGAGGAGAAAGCATGATAGAAGCTGGTATTTTGGATGGTGATTATATATTAGTAAAAAGGCAAAATACTGCAAATAATGGAGAAATCGTTGTGGCTTTAATTGAAGATGAGGCTACTGTAAAAACATTTTATAAAGAAAAAGACCATATAAGATTACAACCAGAAAATAGTACAATGGATCCTATTATAGTACCAAATTGCGAAATTTTAGGAAAAGTAGCAGGAGTATTTAGAAAAATGTAAAAATTATAAAAGTTAATTCACAAAAAATTCACAAATAAGCAATTGACAAATGACACTGTGTCATATATACTGATATAGTGTCATTAATTTTTTAATGAATATGAGAATAATATATAAAAAACTTAACAATACTTAATAAGATTAAGTATTAGAAATTAAAGCAAAAATGAAAGGAGAGAGATATGTTAAAAGTATTAAAAAATCTAAAAAAATCAATTGGAGCTGTAATAATAATAGTAATATTACTATGTATTCAAGCGGCAGCAGATTTAGCACTTCCAGATTATACATCTAAAATAGTAAATACAGGTATTCAAGCTGGTGGAATTGAAAATGGAGTGCCAGAAATAATATCAAAAGAAAACATGGACCAAATATTATTTTTTACAGATAATCCAGAAGAAATCTTAAATTATTATGAGCTAGTAGGAAATAGAGAAACTAAGCATCAAGAAAAGGTAATTGATAAATATTTAGGAAAAGATTATGAAGTTTCAGAAGATGAAATATATGTTCAAAAAGATTTAGATGAAGAAGAACTTCAGGCCTTAGAAGATGTTATGGTAACACCTATTATGGAACTAAGAGTAGTAACAAACGAAGAGACTGCTAATCAAATAAAATCTAACATATTAGAAAATGTGCCAGAATCTCAAAAAAGTTATATTGAGAACATGGGTGTTCTAGAAATTTTAGAAACATTACCAGAAGAGCAGAAGAGTCAAGTATTAGAAAAATTCACAAGTAGTATAGATAATATGGCAGATTCTATAAAAGAACAAGCAGCACAGGCAGAAGTAAAAAACATTTATAAAAATTTAGGTGTAGATACAGATAAACTTCAAAATGATTATATTTTTATAACTGGATTGCAAATGTTAGGAGTAGCATTAGTAAGTATGGTATCAGCTGTTTCTATAATGTTCTTATCTTCAAAAGTAGCTGCAAAACTAGGTAAAACATTAAGAGAGAAAGTATTCAAAAAAGTAATGACATTTTCAAATGCAGAACTTAATAAATTCTCAACAGCTTCATTAATTACTCGTAGTACGAACGATGTGCAACAAATCCAAATGTTAATTACATTGTTATTTAGAGTTGTAGTATATGCTCCAATTATAGGAATTGGTGGTTTTGTTAAAGTATTAACAAGTGCAGATAATTCAATGGCATGGATTATAGGTGTTGCAATTTTAGCAATATTATTTATAGTAGGAACATTATTTGCAGTTGCAATGCCAAGATTTAGAAAATTACAAGATTTAATTGATAAATTAAACGAAGTTTCAAGAGAAATATTAACAGGATTACCTGTTATAAGAGCATTTAATAAAGAGAAGAAAGAAGAAGAAAGATTTGATAAAGCTAATAAAGACCTAATGAAAACAAATGTATTTGTTAATAGAGCAATGTCAATGATGATGCCTTTACTTATGTTTATCATGAACACAATAACAATAATGATAGTTTGGTTTGGTGGACATAATGTAGATCAAGGTATAATGCAAGTTGGAGACATGATGGCATTTATACAATACACAATGCAAATTGTTATGGCATTCTTAATGATTTCAATGATTTCAATTATGCTACCTAGAGCAGCAGTTTCTGCAAGACGTATAAATGAAGTCGTAGAAACAGAGCCGAGTATAAAAGATAAGAAAGAATTAAAATCTTTTGATGAGAATAAAAAAGGTTTAGTTGAATTTAAAAATGTATCATTTAGATATCCTGATGCAGATACAGAAATATTAGAAGACATTAACTTTACAGCAGAGCCAGGTAAAACAACTGCCATTATTGGAAGTACAGGTAGTGGAAAATCAACAGTAGTTAATTTAATTCCAAGATTTTATGATGTTACAGAAGGAGAACTTTGTGTAGATGGAGTTAATGTAAAAGATGTATCACAAGAAGCCTTAAGAGACATAATTGGATATGTACCACAAAAGGGAGTATTATTCTCAGGAACAATTGAATCTAATATAAAATATTCTGATGAAAGTATGCCAGATGAAAGAATGGAACAGGCTGCAGATATTGCACAAGCAACAGAATTTATAAACGAAAAAGAATTAAAATATAAAGACCCTATTGCTCAAGGTGGTGGAAATGTGTCAGGAGGACAAAAACAACGTTTATCAATAGCTAGAGCGATAGCAAAAGATCCAGAAATATTTATATTTGATGACAGTTTCTCAGCCCTAGATTTTAAAACTGATAGTAAATTGAGAGAGGCATTAGCAACAAAAACAAAGAATAAGACAGTTATTATAGTTGCACAAAGAATTAGTACAATAATGAATGCGGACAAAATAATAGTACTAGAAGAAGGTAAGATGGTAGGTATTGGAACACATGAAGAATTAATGGAAAATAATGAAACATACAGACAAATTGCTTTATCTCAATTATCAGAATCAGAATTGGGAAAGGAGGGGTAAAAAATGCCAGGACCAATGGGAGGAATGAGAAGAGGTCAAGGAAATACGGAAAAGCCAAAAGACTTCAAGAAAACAACGAAGAAATTAATAAAAAATTATTTAGCAAAATATAAAATAGCAATAATTGTTGTAATTCTATTTGCAATTGGAAGTACAATATTTACAATTGTAGGGCCAAAAATATTAGGTAATGCAACAACAGAAATCTTTAATGGATTAGTTAGTAAACTATCAGGTGGATCAGGCATAGATTTTGGAAAAATAGGTCAAATAGCATTAACATTAATTGCTTTATATATAATTAGTGCATTATTCTCATTTATACAAGGATTTACAATGACAGGAGTTGCACAAAAAATAACATACAAACTAAGAAATGATATAGCAATAAAAATAAATAACCTTCCAATGAACTATTTTGACAAAAAAACAAATGGAGAAGTATTATCAATTATTACAAATGACATAGACACATTAAGTATGAACCTAAACCAGAGTATAACTCAAATAATAACATCTATATGTACAATTATAGGAATACTTGTAATGATGTTTTCAATAAGTTGGCAAATGACTTTAATATCATTAGTTATATTGCCAGTGGCAGCAATATTTGTAAAAATAATAGTTGGAAGATCACAGAAATATTTTAATAAACAACAAGAATTTTTAGGGCATGTAAATGGTCAAGTTGAAGAAATCTATGGAGGACTAAATATAGTAAAAGCATTTAACGCACAGGGTAAAGTTACAAAAGATTTTGAAAAAGCAAACCAAGAATTATATCGTTCAGCATGGAAATCTCAATTCTTATCAGGTTTAATGCATCCTGTTATGAACTTTATATCTAATATAGGATATGTAGGAGTGGCAGTTGCTGGTGGATATTTAGCAATAAATGGAACAATTACAGTAGGAAATATACAAAGTTTTATACAATATAATAAACAATTTACTCGGGCCAATAAATCAAATTGCTCAAATATCAAGTATGTTACAATCTATGGTAGCAGCAGCAGAAAGGATATTTGAATTTTTGGAAGAACCAGAAGAAGTAGATATACCAAAAGGAGATATTGATACAAGCAAATTAAATGGCAATGTTGAGTTTAATCATGTTAAATTTGGATATGATTCTAATCAAATAATTATAAATGATTTTAATTGTAATGTTCATGAAGGTCAAAAAATAGCAATAGTAGGTCCAACTGGAGCTGGAAAAACAACAATGGTTAAATTGCTTATGAGATTTTATGATGTTACAAGTGGAGAAATAGATGTTGATGGCCACAATATAAAAGATTTCAAAAGAGGAGAACTTCGTAAAATGTTTGGAATGGTACTTCAAGACACATGGTTATTTGGAGGAACAGTAAAGGAAAATATTAAATATAGTAAAGAAGATGCAACAGATGATGAAATTATTCAGGCAGCAAAGGCAGCACATGTGCATCATTTTATAAAAACGTTGCCAAATGGATATAATTCATTAATAAATGAAGAGTCAACAAATATTTCAGCAGGTCAAAAACAATTGTTAACAATAGCAAGGGTAATTTTAGCAAATCCAAAGATTTTAATATTGGATGAAGCAACAAGCTCAATAGATACAAGAACTGAAATTCAAATACAGTCAGCAATGGATAATTTAATGAAAGGTAGAACAAGTTTTATAATTGCACATAGATTATCAACTATAAAAAATGCAGACTTAATTTTAGTTATGAATCATGGTGATATTGTAGAACAAGGTACACATGAAGAGTTACTTGCTAAAAATGGATTTTATGCAGACTTATATAATAGTCAGTTTGAAGAAGTTGAAGAGTAATATATAGATATATAAAGAGCAACAAATGAGGTTGCTCTTTACTTTTAAATCCATTCGCCAAACTTTTTAATATATCTTTTCTTTGCAATCATAGCTAATATACAATATAGGAAAGTTACACCAAAAGCTAATGCAATAAATTTAAATGAAATAGGAACCAAGCCTATAATTGCTCCTAAAGGAGTAAAAGGTACTATAATAGCTATCAAAATTAGAGCGAAAGATGATAAATAAACAAGTTTATTTGCATTACTTTGTATAAAAGGTATTTTAGCAGTTCTAATGATATGCAAACCAATTAAGTTAGAAATTATACTATAAGTAAACCAAATTGTTTGGAAAGTAGCAGCTTCTCTAACTCCAAATACAAACCAAATAATAGCGAAAACAGTTAAGTCAAAAATTGAACTTACAGGTCCCATAAAAATCATAAACTGTTTTAAACTTTTTGTACTAAATTTTTTAGGTTTTCTAATCATTTCAGGATCAACATTGTCTAAAGGTAGAGTCATCTGACCAAAATCATAAAGTAAGCCTTCAACTAATAATTGTATAGGTGTTTCTGGTAAAAATGGAATTGCAATACTTGCAACTATAACAGACAAAACTTCTGCAAAGTTAAAACTTGTAGCAAGTTTAATATATTTCATAAGATTAACAAAAGTTTTTCTACCTTCAGTAACACCATCTAGTAATACATTTAAATCTTTTTCAAGTAAAATTATATCTGCAGATTCTTTTGCAACATCAACAGCAGTATCTACTGAAATACCAACATCAGAATTTGTAAGTGATGGACTATCATTAATACCATCTCCCATATATCCTACAACATTTCCTGCTTCTTTTAATATTCTTACAACTCTAGCCTTTTGTATAGGAGAAAGTTTTACAAATATATTGTTTTTTTTCAAAATTCTAAGCATTGCTGCATCTGACAATTTATCTACTTCATTACCTGTAACAATACCTTTAGATTGAATGCCAACTCTGTCACAAATACATTTTGTTACTTCTGCATTATCACCCGTTAAAACAATTACTCTGATACCAGATTTATTTAATTTTTTAATAGACTCTTTTGCACTTTCTTTAGGAGGATCAAGAAAACCTATAAAGCCAGCTAGAATCATATTTTTTTCATCAGAGACTTCAAAAGGAGAATTATGATCAGTAACATCTTTTTTACAAACAGCTATAACCCTTAATCCATCTGAATTTAATTTTTTACTAATTTGTTTAACATTTTCTTTAATAGCATTTGTTATAGGGGCAATTTTGCCTTTATCATCTACCAAAGTACACATATTTAAAATTTCTTCAACAGCACCTTTTGTTATCATCATAGATTTATTATCATTTTCTTTAACTATTACTGATAAGCATCTACGAGTAAAATCAAAAGGAATTTCATCAATTTTTTTAAAATCCTTTGTTTTATCTGACATATCATACTCTAGACCACGTTTTATAACAGCTTCATCAATATTTCCTTTTAATCCAGTTTGAAAATTAGCATTTAAAAAAGCATATTTTAAAACTTCTAAATCTTCTTTACCATAAATGTCTAAATATTTTTCTAGGACTATTTTATCTTCTGTTAATGTTCCTGTTTTATCAGTGCATAAAATATTCATAGCTCCGAAATTTTGTATTGAGTCTAATTTTTTAACTATAGTTTTCTTTTTAGACATTTTTACAGCACCTTTAGATAAGCAAGAAGATAAAATGACAGGTAATAACAAAGGTGTAATAGTAATTGCAATAGCAACTGCAAAAGTGAATGCTGTAACTATTGAATGTTTCCAAGCATTAAGTATAAATACAATTGGAATTAATATAATCATAAATTTAACAAGTAATTTACTTATACCTTCGATATCTTTTTGGAAAGCTGTTTTAGGTTTAGCATTATCAATGTTATGAGCAATATTTCCAAAATAAGTTGAATCTCCAGTTTTAATAACTACAGCTGTTGCACTACCAGAAATTACATTTGTTCCCATAAAGCAAATAGTGTCTATATCTGAAATACTATCTAAATCATCAGGTGATATTTCAGAATTTGTAAGTTTTCTTACTGCATCAGATTCACCTGTTAATGCTGATTGACCAACATATAAATCTTTAGATTCAATAATTCTTAAATCAGCAGGTATCATACTTCCAGCAGATAATTTTACAATATCTCCAATTGTAACTTCTTTAATAGGTATTGTAACTTCTTTTTTATCTCTAATTACTGTACAAGTTGTAGCAACAAGCTCTTTTAATTTCTCTGCAGCTTTGTTTGACCTAAATTCTTCAACAAAATCCAATAAAGTACTTGCAACAATTAAAATTGCAATAACAGTGATATTTGCGTAACTTGGAGTCGCTGGTAAAATAATATCTGTGTAAATTAATATAAGGACTATACCTAATAAAATACAGTTAAATGGACTAAATAAGCTTTCGAAAAAATAATTGTACCATTTTTTTGGTTTATTTTGACTAACTTCATTTAAACCATATTTTGATATTTTGCTAGAGGCTTCTTGAGAAGATAATCCATCTGTTTTTACATGATATTTTTTGATGAACTCATCTTTGGGTAGCAAACATTCATCAGAATATGCTTTTGCTACATCAAAATCTTCTTTCGTGTTTTTTTGCATAACTTCATCTCCATTCATTCATTTTATTTATATTTACTTTAGTATTATACCACTATAAAATTAAAATAAAAGTAAAATAGAAAATTTTTTTTGCATTTTTTGCTATATTTTAAATTTTAGTTTGTTGCCCGCTCCCAGAGGTATATATATAAAATATTTATTCGTTTTTCCCCAATGGTACTGTAAGGATTAAAAATCCTAACAGTACTCATCGGTCGCCCACAAAAAACTCATTTATATTTTATATATATACCTCTTCGCACTGACTTAATTTTTTTAATTTAAAATATAACAGAAAATGCAAAAAAACTTGACTTGGAGTAAGGTTAAAGTGATATAAAATAAATGTAAATAAAAATAGTATAAGGAAAATAATATGTCATATTTAGGAGAAGAAATTAAAAAATTAGGATTTGGATTAATGAGATTACCACAAAAGGATGGAAAGATTGACGTAGAACAAACAAAAGAAATGGTTGACCACTTTTTAAATGCGGGTTTTACATATTTTGATACTGCATGGGCAATTAAATTTGCTGCAAATTTAGATGGAGTTATAACAGTATTATCAGGAATGAGCAATATAGAACAAATGGATGATAATATATCATTTATGAAGGATTTTACAAAATTATCTGAATCAGAAGAAAAAACAATAAAAGAAGCACTAATGAATGTATAAAATGTGGTAAGTGTGAACAAGTTTGCCCTCAACATATTTCTATTAGAAAAGAACTTGAAAAAGTAACTAAAGAACTGTTATAATACAAATATGGAGAAGAGTAATTTAAAAAACATGAATAATTTAATAAAAAATGTAGTAAATGCGATAAAATCAATACCATTTGGAATAAAAATATTATCAATAGTAATATTAATTATAATGATAGTTTTAATAATAATTTCAATAATTATAGTAGAAGAAAGTAAACAAAAATACGAATTATATGATGGAACCAATTTGAATGAAGCAAAATATCCAGGATACAAAGAATTAATAGATGATTTGCAGACAAGTCATCCAAATTGGACATTTACATTATTTTATACAAGGCTTGATTGGGAAGAAGTTATTTCAAATGAAGGACATTCAGATTCAAGGACTAATCCATTAAATTTAATTCCAGATTCTAGCGATTATCCAGAAGACTGGAGATGTGAAATTGACGGAGATAAAAGATTTGACAATGGAACATGGCTTTGTGCTTCAGATAAGGCAATAAAACATCAAATGGATCCAAGGAATATCTTAAATGAAGACAATATATTTCAGTTTTCAGAACTAAAATATACAGAAGGAGCTCAAACAGTAGATGGCATAAAATCACTTACAGAAGGTTCATTTTTAGAAGGAGATAGTATTGCAGAAGCATTATTACAAGCAAGCAAAAATGAAAACTTAGATGCGTATTTTGTTACCTCAAGGCTTATACAAGAACAGGGAAGAGATGGGACTAGATTATCAAGAGGATATGAATATAATGGAGTAATAGTGTATAATCCATTTAATATTAGAGCTACAGGTAATTCAAGTGAAGAAATCATCCAGAATGCAGCACAATATGCATATGAACAAGGATGGGATTCGTTAGAAGAAGCACTAATTAGAGGAATAGATTTTATGAAAAATGGTTACATTGATGTAGGACAAAATACACTATATTTACAAAAATTTGATATAGTAAACCAAGATGAAGAATTATATACTAATCAATATATGCAAAATTTGTTAGCACCTGAATCAGAAGCAAGTAATATGAAAAAAATATATGAGGCTTCAAATACAGTTGATTCAAGTTTGAACTTTATAATACCACTATATGAGAATATGCCGGAAGAAGTATCAAAATAGAATTATCTAATATAGTTTGTTATAATAATATTAAAATAAGAAATGGTAAAGGGGAAATGTTTTATGAAGAAAAAAATTTTAATTGCTATTTTAGTTATTATAGTAATAGCAATAGCTATATTTGCATATTTTATGATTTCAGATTTACAACAAGAGCAAAAATTGAAAGATGAATTAACAGAGTTAAATAGTTTGTCAAATGCTGAGACAATTGATGTAGATGCAATAAATGAAAGATTAAATAGAACCATAACAAAAGGAGATTATGCGGTTGTAGAGCAAGCATTTAAACAATATCAAAATAGTTGGCAAATACAAGGCGAAAATATTACTTTTGATAGACAGGAATTATTTGATGAATATGAGCAATTAATAAGTGAATTACCAGGATAAAAAATAAGAGGAAATATTTTTATAAGTAGCAGAAGATTTAGAGGAAACGAACCTGATGAAGAGTATATAAATTGGGTAAAATAATTGTGAGATATAAACCATAATCTTTAGAATATTTACTGAAAGATTATGGTTTAAATTTACAAAAAATACTACACAAACTAAAAAAAGTATGATAAAATATTCTAGAATTAACAAATTAATAAATTTGCTAAAAATAATATATATAAAACAAAATCAAAGGGAGGAATTAAAATGTCAGGACATAGCAAGTGGCACAACATACAAGCGAAGAAAGGAAAAGCAGATGCAGCAAGAGGAAAAATATTCACAAAACTAGGAAGAGAATTATTAATAGCAGTAAAAGAAGGAGGACCAGATCCAGCAGGAAACTCAAAATTAAAAAATGTAATTGCAAAATGTAAAGCAGCAAATATGCCAAATGACACAATTAATAATGCAATAAAAAAGGCATCATCAAGTAATGAAAATTATGAAGAAATAACATATGAAGGATATGGACCAAGTGGAGTTGCAGTAATTGTAGAAGCGGCAACAGACAATAAAAATAGAACAGCAGCAGATGTAAGACATGTATTTGATAAAGCTGGAGGGAATTTAGGAACTACAGGTTGTGTATCATATATGTTCAATAAAAAAGGAGTTATAGTAATAGAAAAAGATTCAACAGAAATGGATGAAGACGAGCTAATGATGTTAGCGTTAGACGCAGGAGCTGAAGATTTTCAAGTTTATGATGAAGTATATGAAATTACAACAGCACCAAATGACTTTTCACAAGTAAGAGAAAAATTAGAAGAATCAGGTTTAGAGTTTTTAGAAGCATCAGTTCAAATGGTTCCAACAACAACTGTGAAATTAGATGAAAAAGCAACAGAAAAGATGGAAAGATTAATAGAAAAGCTAGAAGAATTAGACGATGTTTCAAATATTTATCATAACTGGGATGAAAATTAAGAAACATCAAATTCATATGTAAAATAATAAGAATAGAAATGGGGATTTTTGCATGAATGAGATAAATAGTGTTGGAAAGAACAAAGGAACAAAGCTATTGCGAAATGGAATAATTATAATATCTATATTAATAGTGTTACTATTAGTAGTATTTGTTGTTTTATATTTTTGTACAGACTTATTGAAGTCAGATAAGCAATTATTTTTTAAATATGCATCACAGCTAGTTGAAACAGAAGGAGGATTTGTAGAAAATAATATAGAAGCATTTTATAATAAAAAACAACAAATGCCATATGAAAACGAAGGAAAGTTCGATTTTACAGTAGATTTAGGTAATAATACAAATGAGCAAATAGATATAGCAAATGATTTTGTTGTAAACTTTTCAGGAAAAACTGACAAAACAAATAATAAGGCTGAGCAAAATATAGAGTTAAAATATTCTGATGATGTAAGTTGGCCATTAATATATAGACATGATGGTGATATTTATGGTATTCAAACAGATTATGTATCATCAAAATATGTGGCAGTTGAAAATAATAATTTGAAAGAATTTGCAGAAAAAGTGGGAATGACAGATACATCAGATGTACCAGAAAAAATAGAAATACTAGAAGATAAGGCAAATTTCGAATATACTGAAGAAGAAAAGCAAACAGTACAAGAAAAATATATGACAATATTAGAAAATCAATTTAGAGATGATCAATTTCAAACTGAAAAAAATGATGATGGAACAACGAGATATATATTAACAATGACAAATGAAGAACTAAAAAATTTAGTAATTGCATTATTAAATGAATTAAAGACAGATGATGTAACTTTAGGAAAAATAAATAATATATTATCTGAACAAGACTTATATACGAAAAACACAATAGAGGCAGAAGATATAGACTCAATAATAGAAAGCTTACAAGAAGGAAATACAGAAGAAGGAGAAGTACAATTTATTGTTGCTCAAAAAGATTCAAAACTAATAAGTATATCTTTGAATCAAAATGATAATAATATACAATTAACAAAAAATAATCAAGAAGATAGTGTAAACTATAGTATATCAGTAAACTTTAAATTTGATACAGGACTAAGTTCTGTAGAAACAATAGGAGGAACAGTATATTTTTCTGCTAATTATAGTGGGTTAAATGAACTAAATACTGTAAAAGAAAATTATGAATTAGGAATTGCAGTCCAAGATAATAATGGACAACAAGTAGGAAAATATACTTATCAATTCGAAAATAATGTTAATTTTGTTGATTCTGTAAATATAGATGGATTAAATGAAGAAAATGCAATGATATTAAATAATTATGAAGAAGAGTCAATACAAAACTTTATGACACAACTTGGAGAAAGAATATCAAATGTAAATGCAGAACAGATGGAAAAAATAGGATTTAACTATGGAAATCCAATGATTTTAATGATTCCAACCTCATTAGGTAATGTATTATTAGCTCAAAATTTGGATTCAACAATATCAGAATCAAATATAGAAAACTCTGAAGTTCAAACTTTTAATAATTTATTCTTAAAATATGAAGGTAATCAAAGAGGAACTTTGGTTAAATCATTAATACAAGAAATTGAAAATAGTAATGATAATAATGAATCGCAAGTTGAACTAGAGTTCTCAGGATTAGGTTTAATAAGAAATGAGGACTTGGCATTAGCAGGAGAATATATAGACAATTCAAATACTTATGAAATCAGTTTTGAATATGATGATACAGGTAGAATAAATAAAGTAGTAATAGCAGGTGAATTTAACGGTTTAGAAAGTAGATAGATAACAAAAAAGTTCTAAATGTAAAATTTAAAGAATATAATATTGTAGAATATTATATTCTTTTTTTGTTTATCTATTAGGAAAGTCATACTGACTTTCTAATAGATAAAAAATATTGCACACAAATTTTATTACATAAAATTTGGCGCACGAACAAATTCACGGAAAGCCAAAGAAAAATGTCAAAGTTTGTACAAATTTAAGGCTTTCCGATTTGTTCTGTAAAATAGGATTTTTAGATTGGAAAGTGATAAAAATAAAATGTTAGAAGTATTAAAATTTTTATCGGAAAATTTGTATAGAATTATAGTACAAGCTATTGAGCAGAATTCAAAGTATAATATAGAAAAAAATTTACGAGAGATACGAATAAGAATACAAAGACCGATAATTTTAAAATTACAAAATTATGATATTTTAATTGAATATAGAGTAGCAGATAGAGATATAATGCAAACTTTAGAAAGATTATGTGAAAACTCAATTTATGCATATAAAAATCAAATAAAAGAAGGTTTTATAACTATAAAAGGAGGGCATAGAGTAGGAATTGTAGGAACAGGAATAGTAGAAAACGGAGAGATTGTAAACTTGAAAAATATATCTAGTTTGAATTTTAGAATAGCAAGAGAAGTAAAAGGATGTGCTGATAGAATCATTAAAGAGATTGTAAATAAGGAAAGCAACACAATATATAACACATTGTTAGTTTCTCCACCCGGAAAAGGTAAAACAACAATGTTAAGAGATATTATAAGACAATTGAGTAATGGAATAGAAGAAATAGGATTTTCAGGATTAACCTGTGGAATAGTTGATGAAAGAGGAGAAATAGCAGCTTGTTATAAAGGAATTCCTCAAAATGATATAGGAATTAGAAGTGATGTCATAGAAAATGTATCAAAAGAAAAAGGAATAAAAATATTATTAAGGTCAATGTCACCTGAAATTATAGCATGTGATGAAATAGGAACAAAAGAAGATGTGCAAGCAATAAAACTTGCTACAATTTCTGGTGTAAAAGGAATATTTACAATGCACGGAAAAAATATGGCAGATGTAAAAAATAATTTAGAAATAAATAATTTAGTAGAAAGTCATCTTATAGAAAAAATTTTTTTTCTATAAAATAAATAATTTAGTTCTAAAAAAAATTCAGACGAATATAATAGGTAATAAAAGTTAAATGAGGCGATAATATGATTTTTTTAAAGTATGTTATGTTGCTTATTTTATTTGTATTAGCAAATGTTATTGGAAGAATATTATCACAAAAATATGTGTATAGATTAGAAGAATTAAATGAAATTAAAAGTTTCTTAAATATTTTTAAAACAAAAATTAGATTTACCTGTGATACAATTCCAGAAATTTTTCAAGAATTTGCAGAGAAAACAAAGAAAAACTTGGGAAAAATGTTTTTTCGTGCAAACGAAAAAATGAGTACGAAAACAGCAGGACAAGCTTGGGAAAGTGCATTAGATGAAAGTAAAGCAGAACTTAATTTAAAGGAAGAAGATTTAAATGTAATGAAGATGTTAGCTAAGATGTTGGGAAATACAGACTTAGAGGGACAAATAAGTCAAATAGAGATAACAGAAAAATTTTTAGATACTCAAATTAAGCAAGCGAAAGAAGAAAAAGATAAAAACCAAAAATTGTATCAAAAACTTGGGACAACTATTGGACTCGGAATAGTTATCTTATTAATTTGAATATCTCTAAAATTTAAAGACAGAAAGGAATGCTGTTATGGATATTAATTTATTATTTAAAATAGCTGCAATAGGAATTTTAGTTGCAGTATTACATCAAGTATTAGTTAGAGCTGGGAGAGAGGATCAAGCGATGATGACTACTTTGGCAGGATTGGTAATTGTTTTGACTATGGTAATAAAAGAAATAAGTACTTTATTCGATACAGTAAGGACTATCTTTAATTTATAGGTAACCAAAATTCTTTTTCAACCTAATTTGTGCCTTAAGAAAGAATGTGAGTAATAATGGAAATTATTAGAATTGTCGGAATTGCTTTAATAGCATTGATAATAATTATATTGTTAAAGCAGTATAAAAAGGAATTTGCGGTATATATTAGCCTTCTTGCTGGCGTTCTTATATTACTATTAGTAATGGACAAGTTTGAGGGAATAATTGATTTAATTAGGTCTATAGCCAATAAATCTTCAATAAATACGGAATTTATAAGTTTGATTTTAAAGATTACAGGAATAGCATTTTTAGCAGAATTTGCGGTAAGTATATGTAATGACTCAGGGGAAACAGCAATAGCAAATAAAATAGAAATAGGAAGTAAAATAATAATCATATCCATGTCCATACCAATATTTTCTAGTTTATTAGAATTAATATTAAAGATTTTGCCAAGTTAACATTATTGTTAGAAAAATAAAAATGGAGGAATAATACAAAAGTGAAAGATGAAAATTTTGATATTATTTTTTATAATAGTATTTCAATTTAATATAAGTTATTGTGAGAATGATATAGACCAAACATATGAAGAACAAAAAGAAACATTTGGAATAAATAGTTTTATAGAAGAAGCAGAAGAATATTCAGGAGAATTTTTTGAAGATATAGATATTGGAGAAGTATTAAATTCAGCAATTTCCGGAAATATAGATAATAATATGCTTTATAGTAAAATATTTAATTTATTTGGAGCAGAAGTGGTAAAAGGATTAACAAGTTTAGCAAGTATTCTAATTATTATAATAATACATAGTATTTTAAAATCAATTAGTGAAAATCTAAATAATGAAAATATATCAAAATTAATTTTTTATATCGAATATATAGCAATTGTAACAATAATAATGAGTAATTTTTCAGAAGTAATTCAAACCGTACGAGATACAGCAAATAATTTAGTAGGATTTATGAATAGTCTTATACCAATATTAATATCGCTGATGTTATTTACAGGAAGCATAACAACAAGTACCATTATGGAGCCTTTAATATTATTTATAATAAATTTTATAGGTACACTTATACAAAATTTGCTTATACCAATAACTTTGATTGTTGCAGTTTTAAGTATTGTATCTAAAATCTCTGATAAAGTTCAAATTGATAATCTATCTAAATTTATGAAATCAGGAGTAGTCTGGATATTAGGAATAGTTTTAACTGTTTTTGTAGGAGTATTATCATTAGAAGGAAATTTATCAAGTAGTATAGATGGAGTAACAGCGAAAACTGCAAAAGCAGTAGTAAGTACAGCAATACCAGTCGTAGGAAAAATATTAGGAGATGCAGTAGATAGTGTACTAGGATGTGGAGTAGTTCTAAAAAATGCAGTTGGTTTTGTAGGGGTTATTATAATAATCGGAATATGCATTATGCCAATATTAAAATTAGGAATACTTACAATAGCATATAAGCTGACATCAGCGGTAAGTGAACCAATAGCAGATGGAAAAATAGTAAAATTATTAGATCAAATAGGAGATATTTTTAAAATATTACTTGCCATTTTAACATCACTATCAGTTCTGGTAATAGTAGGAACTACTTTGGTCATTAAAATTTCTAATAGTGGCATGATGTACAGATAGTAATTTATGGATTAGAGGAGGATATATGTTAGATGTCATTACAGATTGGGCTAAAAATATTTGTCTAGCACTTATATTAATATCAATTTTAGAAATGCTTCTTCCAAATAATAAAACAAAAAAATATGTAAAAATGGTAATGGGAATTTATTTGTTATTCAATATAATATCACCAATAATTAGCAATCAAGAAACATTCAGTTTAAGCAATTTTGATATTAATGATTATACAAATAATGTAGAGATGCAGACTAGTTCAGAAACCGTAAATCAAAGTTCAATGGATAAAAGAATTCAAGAAATATATTTAGAAGAATTAGAAAAAGATATTACAAATAAGCTGGAAAATAAAGGATATAAAGTAAATAAGTGTGCAGTAAAAGGGAGTTTTGAAAATAATGAAGAAAACGGAATATCAGAAATATATTTAGAAATTGAACAAGGCAATACTGAAAATAATAGCACCAATAATGAAATATCAGAAAATACAAGTATTAACCAAACATTAGAAGATGTAATGGTTAAAGAAATACAAAAAATCAAAGAAATAGATATAGGAGAATCACAGAATAATAATGAAGAAGAAACAAATTTAAATAACACAGATATACAAAAGATAAAAGAATTTCTTATAGAGGAATATGGGGTGAGTGAAAAATGTTTAAAGATAAATTAAAAAAGTATTTTAACAGAAATAAAGAAGATGAAGGACAAGAAAAAACTAAGCGAAAAATAGAAAATTTAGTGGTTTTTGCAATTATATTAATAATTACTATAATATCAATTAATTTAATATGGAATGGTGACAAAAAGGAAAGTAGTGAAAATACAACATCTAGTAAGATATTAGCTAAAAACAATGAAATAAGCTTAGAACAAAAAGCAGATAGTATAACAACAAATGAATTAGAAGTAAAATTAAAAAATATATTAAGTAAGATACAAGGAGTAGGTCAAGTAGAAGTATTTATAAACTATTCTGAATCAAGTGAAGTCATTCCAATGTATAATGAAAATTCTCAAACGAGCCTAACCGAAGAAACAGATACATCAGGGGGAGTCAGAAAAATACAAGAAACTGACACACAAAAAGAAATTATATATCAAGAAGATAGTGGGAGTAAAGAAGTAATAACGCAAAAAGTTATTGAGCCTAAGATAGAAGGAGCAATAATAACAGCAGAAGGAGCAGGAGATGTAAATGTGAAAACAAATATAATACAAGCGGTAGAAGCAACTACTGGGCTCGCAACACATAAAATACAGGTATTTGTAATGGAGTAAAAATATATATAAATTATAGATATAGGGAGGAGAGAATTTATTATGAAATTTTTCAAAAAAAATCAAGTTATCATTTATGTAATAGCTTTAATGTTGGTGGTAGCAGGATATTTGAGTTATACGACAGGAGACTTAGATAAAACAGCTTTAGTTAGTACAGAAGTAAATGAAGTGGTAGCCAAAGGAAATATAGGAGATGCACAATTAGTTAGTGGGGAAGTAGTAGAAAACCAAGAAGAACAGAGTAGTGAAAATAAAACTGTAGATGAAAATACAGTAGAAAACGCCGTAAATGAGCAAAATATCACAAGTCCAGCAAATGAAACCAATAATACAAATACAGTATCCACAAGTGCAACAACTACATCAGATAACTATTTTAAAACATCAAAATTAGAAAGAGATACAATGTATTCACAAATGTTAGAAACATATCAAAAAGTAATAGATAGTGAAAATTCGTTAGAGACTCAAAGACAATCAGCAACAGAAGAAATAACCAAAATAAATAATATCAAAAATAGTATAATGATATGTGAAAATTTAATAGGAACAAAAGGATTTGAAAACAATGTAATATTTGTAAACGGAGATAGTGTAACAGCAATAATAGGAGCAACAGAGCTAAAGCAAGAAGACATAGCACAAATACAAAATATAATATCAAGAGAATTAAAAGCAAGTATAGAAAATATACATATAGCAATCAAATAGCCAAATGGTCAATTGGGGACAGGTACCGTTTAACCATTTTTGGTCAAGTTGGGACAGGTTTCATTGTGCAAAATAAATTTGAAAAAAGTATTGAAAAAAGATTTGAAATGTGCTAAGATTATAATTGTTCTGAATAAGAACTATTTAGGGGTATAGTGTCAATGGTAGCACATCGGTCTCCAAAACCGCCTGTGTGGGTTCGAATCCTACTACCCCTGCCAACTTCGGGGGAATTTTTATGTTAAAATCAATGGAAACACTTGTGAATTTATGTAAGAACAGAGGATATATATATCCTGGTTCAGAAATTTATGGAGGATTAGCAAATACTTGGGATTATGGTCCTTTAGGAAATGAGTTAAAAAATAATATTAAAGCTGCTTGGAGAAAGAAATTTATTCAAGAGAATCCTCATAATGTTGGATTAGATGCAGCAATTTTGATGAATCCAGAGACTTGGGTGGCTTCAGGACATATTGGTGGATTTTCAGATCCATTGATAGATTGTAAAGAATGTAAAACAAGACATAGAGCAGATAAACTAATTGAAGAGTGGTCTCATGAACAAGGAAAAGATATGATTGCAGATGGTATGAGTGATGAAGAACTTATAGACTTCATTGAAAAGAATAAAATACCTTGTCCTGATTGTGGAAAAAGTAATTTTACTAATATAAGAAAATTTAATTTAATGTTTAAAACTTTCCAAGGAGTAACAGAAGATTCTACTAGTGAAATATATTTAAGACCAGAAACTGCACAAGGAATTTTTGTTAATTTTAAAAATGTATTAAGAACAACAAGAAAAAAATTACCAATGGGTATTGCTCAAATTGGTAAAGCTTTTAGAAATGAAATAACACCAGGAAACTTTATATTTAGAACTCGTGAATTTGAACAAATGGAATTAGAATTTTTCTGCAAACCAGGTGAAGACTTGGAATGGTTTGAATATTGGAGAAGTTATTGTAAAAACTGGTTGTTATCTTTAGGAATAAAAGAAGAAAATATTAGATTAAGAGATCATAGCAAAGAAGAGCTAGTATTTTATAGTAAAGCTACAACAGATATAGAATTTGCATTCCCATTTGGTTGGGGAGAATTATGGGGCGTTGCTGATAGAACAGATTATGATTTAAGTAGACATATGGAACATTCAAAACAAGATTTATCATATATGGATCCAGAGACAAATGAAAAATTTGTACCATATTGTATAGAGCCATCTTTAGGATGTGATAGAGCAGCATTAGCATTTTTATGTAATAGTTATGATGAAGAAGAAATTGCAGAAGGTGATACAAGAATAGTTTTACATTTACATCCAGCATTAGCACCATTTAAAGTAGCAATTCTTCCATTATCTAAAAAATTGTCTGAAAAAGCAGAAGAAGTATATACAAATTTATCTAAATATTTTATGTGTGATTATGATGTTACAGGAAGTATCGGAAAGAGATATAGAAGGCAAGATGAAATTGGAACTCCATATTGTGTAACAATAGATTTTGATACTTTAGAGGATAATACTGTAACAATAAGAGATAGGGATTCTATGGAACAAATTAGATTAAAAATAGATGATTTGAAAGATTGGATTGAAGAAAAAATAGAATTCTAAAATAATTGTAAATATTTAAAAAAGGAAAAAGTCAATTTATGTAAAAAATTGACTTTTTTGTATATATACTTCCGACTATGCCAGAGGATATTTTTCCGTATTTTATGAAAATAAAGAAATAGTATATGAAAGTAGAAAATTATGTCGAAAAATCATAAAAAATGTTAATTTATATCTTCATATAAATCTTTTATAAAAACATCTCTTTCTTCAAAGTTATCAACAAACCCAATTTTAGCAGTTTGATTCCCATAATCTAATTCTTGAATCCAAACAGGTCTGTCATCATAAAAAATATCAAATTTTTGATCATTGTTAACAATTTGATTAATTCTTTTCATATCCATAATAATCCCTCCAATAACTTTTAATAAAGTATATCCAAAAAATTGACTTATATTCATATTTAATATAAAATTAAATAGTATGTAAAATTAGAACAATAAAAATATTCTAAGGAGGAAATTGTTTATGAAAATATATTATAAAGATAAAGAATATGAAGTAAAAAAAGGAGAAACGATACAAGAAGTTTTACGAGAAGAAATAGAAAAAAGTGAATATACAGTAATAGGAGCATTATTTAATAATGAATATGAAAATTTAGGATTTGAAATACAAGAAGAAGGAAAAGTTGACTTAATAGATATATCTACAAGAGAAGGAATGAAAATATATAAAAGAACGTTGACATATATACTTGGAAAAGCATTTGAAAAATTATTTCCAGGCAAAAAAATGGAAGTAAATTATCAATTGTCAAATGCAATGTTTTGTGAGGCAATAAATATGGATATAACAAATGAAGTTATAGATAAATTGAATGAAGAAATGAGAATAATTGTAGATAAAGATTTGCAAATAAAACAAGTAGTAATGAATAGAGAAGAAGCAGAAAAATTCTTCGATAAAGAAAGCACATCAAAAGGAAGGTTGCAATTAGATTTAAAAAATAACAAAAAAATATATATGTACTATTGTGAAGATTATTATAATTATTGTTATGGCACACTTGCAAATAGAACAGGATGTGTGAACATATTTGAAGTAAAAAAATATAATGATGGTTTCATAATTAGATATCCAAGTACAAAAAATCCAAAAGTTTTGCCAGAATTTATAGAAACAAAAAAACTAGCATGGGCAATAGATGAATATGAAGATATACATAGAATATTAAATGTAGATAGAGTATATAAGTTAAATGAAGCAATAGAAAGAGATAATATAAAAGATGTAATATTACTAGCAGAAGCCTTGCATGAAAAGAAAATAGCAAATATTGCAGATAACATAGCAAAAGATAGAAATATAAAAATGGTATTAATTGCAGGTCCTTCATCATCAGGAAAAACAACATTTGCACAAAGATTAGGAATACAATTAAGATTAAATCGAATAAAACCCGTAACGATATCAGTAGACAATTATTTTGTAGAAAGAAGTGAAACTCCTAGAGATGAAAATGGAGATTATGATTTTGAAACAATAGAAGCAATAGACTTAAAATTATTTAATGATCATTTAAATAAATTGATAAATGGAGAAGAAGTAGAAGTACCTGAATTTAATTTTATAAAAGGAACTAAAGAATACAAAGGAAAAAAATTGAAATTAGAAAAAGACCAAATATTAGTAATAGAAGGAATACACTGTTTAAATGATAAACTAACAAGTACAATAGATAAGAAAAATAAATATAAAGTATATATAAGTGCACTTACAGTATTAAATTTAGATAGATTTAATAGAATATCAACAACAGATACAAGGCTAGTAAGAAGAATAGTAAGGGATCATCAATTTAGAGGATATAATGCAAAACATACAATAGCGACATGGAATAAAGTAAATGATGGGGAAGAAAAAAATATATTTCCATTCCAAGAACAAGCAAATGTTATATTTAATACATCCTTAATTTATGAATTATGTGCTTTAAAACCAATAGTAATGCCATTATTAGAAGAAATTACAAATAAAGATTTAGAATATGCAGAAGCACAAAGATTAATTAATATGCTTAAATATTTTGAGGAAGTGCCAAAAGAATATGTTCCGGCAAATTCTTTATTGAAAGAATTTTTAGGTGGAGGATACTTCAAGTACTAAAATAGGGATTTAGGGACGTATCTCAAATCTTTCTGATTTTTTAAAATAATATTTCAAGTGAAAAGTAATAAAGATAAAAGGAATGATAGAATATTGGAAAGTAGAAAATTTACAGAAATAGATGAAGAATTTATATGTGAAAATTGTGGTAAAAAAGTAGAAAAATTGGGATATACAAGTAGAGATCATTGTCCACATTGTTTGTATTCAAAGCATGTAGATATTAATCCAGGAGATAGACAAGAAACATGCCATGGAACATTGGTACCAATAGGGATAGAAACAAATTCGAAAAAAGGATATGTGATAATATATAAATGTGATAAATGTGGAAAAATAAGAAAAAACAAAGCTGCCAAAGATGACAACTTTGATTTGATAATAAAATTAAGTGCCAACGGGGCTTTAGATTTTTGACAACTTTCTTAAATTTAAACTTTTTTGCTGAATTATATTATTTTATAAAAATCTGTTCATTTCATTCGAAAAGAATTTATAATATTTCTGGATGAGCCTCTTTCATTCAGGCTCAAAATCAAAGATTTTGCCCATGAACATCCCTCATCCAGAAATAAA
>CAJFJY010000003.1 GCA_904384205.1 uncultured Clostridia bacterium
TTCGCTAAGCAAGTCTTTGTAGCGCGTGCGAAATACATGCCACTCACTTCGTTCGGGCGAATTAAGGTAGCCTAACCTTGTTGTATACGGAAAAATCCACATGTGGTCAAGATAAAAGTCGATTTTTCCTATACAATAAAAAAATCGCTTTAGATTTTTGGTCTAAAACGATTTTATTTTTGAATTGTCCAAACGTCTGGATCATTTAAAATATTTTATTTTGAATTTTTATCTTTAAGTTTAAATATTTTATTTTCATTTAAGTTAATCTCCTTTCTTTTGTCAATATATTACATTTATCTGTAGTATTTTTTACAATTTAAACTATTTCTATACTTTTTTCACATTCCAGAAAATATGATTTCTTAAAATAAAAAAAATCCTCATTATTAAACTTATTATCTAATAAATTGGATTTATTTTAAACTTTTTTAATTTATTATATTAAGCAAGACCATATTTTTTCTTAAATTTGTCTGCTCTACCACCTGCTGTTTCTTGTCTTAGATTTCCTGTCCAAAATGGATGACATTTTGAGCATACATCAACTTTTATATCTTTTTTTGTTGAACCTACTTCTAAAACATTTCCGCAAGCGCATGTTATTGTTGTTGTTTCATTATATTCTGGATGTATTCCTTTTTTCATTCTAATTCACCTCTTTTTTGTTAAATTAATTCGACTATTTTTTATAATAACATATTTCTTAATTTTTTTCAAGTATATATGCTTAATTTTCATTATCTTGTGTCTTGTTTTCTTCTTCATGTTGTTGTACATAAATTGCAGATGATATCATTTCTGTATTTAAAGAAAGTTTATGCACTAATTTACTCATTACATTAAATACACATGCTATAATTAATATTAATAATCCGATTTTTTTCCAATATTTTGCTAGCATAATATCATCTCCTTTTTATTACATATCATCTTCTTCATCGTCTTCTTGATCATCACATCCTGAGCATCCTGAACAATGACCACTGCATTCATCATCATCACTTGGATCTCCTGACCAATCTAATTCTATCATATTTTTACATTCTGGACATTCAATTTCTGTTTTTTCTTCATCCATATCTACTACAAATTCATAATTACAATATGGGCAAACTATTTCAAAATCAAATCCTTCATCTGAATATATATCTTTTTCAATATTATCTATTACTCTTTGCATTTTATCTATTCTTTCAATTAATTGTTTTTGAGTATCTTCTAGATTTTCAATTTCTTGTTTTTTATATCCCACAATATAGTCTATATGATTTAAAACTTTGTCTACGAAGTCTGCAAATCTCTTCTTTATATATTCTAGATCCTCTTTATTCTTGATATTGCTTTCTATATCATCTAAGAAATTTTTATATTCATCTTTTAATATGCTCATTAAAGTCTTCCTTTCTATAATCTTTCCATATACTCACAAGTTCTAGTATCTATTCTTACAATATCACCTATATTTACAAATAAAGGTACTTGTAGTTCTAGTCCTGTTTCTAGTTTTGCTGGTTTACCTGATGTTGTTGTAGTATTTCCTGCAAACCCAGGCTCTGTATATGTAACTTCCAACTCTACAAATGTAGGTGGTTCTACTGCAAATATGTTTCCTTTATATGAAAGTATTGTAACTTCCATGTTTTCTTTTAAGTATTTTAAGCAATCTCCTAATTGATCTTCATTTAATGGTATTTGATCATATGTTTCATTATCCATGAAATAGTATAATCCTCCATCATTATATAAATATTGCATTGCTTTTTTTTCTATTTCTGCTGCTGGATATTTATCTGATGGATTAAATGTTTTTTCAATTGTTGCTCCTGTTATAACATTTTTTAACTTAGTTCTTACAAATGCTGAACCCTTTCCTGGTTTTACATGTTGGAATTCAACTACTCTATATACATTTCCTTCCATTTCAAAAGTTGTTCCATTTCTAAAATCTCCTGCTGAATATACTCCTGCCATTTTTACTATCATTCCTTTCTCTATTAAAATACAAATCGGGCTGAAAAAAATTAAAAATTTTTCGACCTTATTTCATTTAATTTTACTATTAACTCTATCTATTTTACTATATTTTATAGCAAAAATCAAGTTTTTTACATCATTTAATTAATTATTACATTCGGGAGCGTGTTTGTTTCTTTAAGAACTGAACTGTAACATATTACTTGTTAATATTAAATTACAATATAGTTTTTATCAGAATTTGTTAAACTTACACATCCAAATTTTGTTATTTGTACAGTATCTTCTATTCTTACTCCAAATTTTCCTGGGATATATATTCCGGGTTCATTTGTTATAACCATATTTTCTTTTAAATTAGTATCATTTTTATAACTTATATATGGTGCTTCATGTATTTCTAAGCCTACTCCGTGCCCTAAACTATGAATTAAATCATAATCATGCAATTTAAAATCATTTTCAACCATTTTAGCAAGTAATCTTGTACTTATTCCATCTTTAAAATCTTGCATTGTTTGTACTTGATTTTTTAGAACTAAATCATATATTGGTTTTACTTCTTCTAATATTTCTCCTACAAAAAATGTTCTTGTCATATCTGAGCAATACCCATTTACTTTGCACCCCATATCTATTGTGATAATATCCTTTTCTTTGATTTTCCTATCTGTAGGTACTGCATGTGGCATTGACGTATTTTCTCCAGATGCCACTATTGTATCAAAAGATACACCATCTGTTCTGCTATTATAATAGTCTTCTATTTCTTTTGCTATTTGCTTTTCTGTCATTCCTGGTTTTATATAGCCTAATATATATTTGAAACATTCATCTGTGATGTTACATGCTTTTGTTAAATTGCTTATTTCTTCTTCATCTTTAATCATTCTTTGTTTTTCTATTATATGCTCTGTTTCAACTAAATTGTTTATTTTATATTTCCTTATCAACTCTTTATATTCCGCATATGTTGTATAATACTCTTCAAATCCTACATTTTCACAAAACAAGAAAAAATTTTCATAATCATCTTTAGAAACATCGTTTATGTCATAAACTATTATTTCATCATATAAAGTTAAAATACTATGAACATGTTCTATATATCTTGCATCTGTAATATATATATTTTCTTTACGTGTTAAAAGTAATGTTCCCTCTGCATCTATATTGGTTAAATATCTTACATTTATTGGATTAGATATTATTATTCCTTGCATGTCTAAACTATTCATTTTATTTCTTAACCATTGTAATTTTGGATTCATATTTAATCGCATTCCTTCCTAAAGGCAGAAATTTGATTGAAAAAGAATTATGTAATTATTTTTCAATCCCCCTTATTATTTCGTTAATTATATAGACCTAATGTAAAAATCTGTATTAACAGATTTTTTATTGTTTCAAAAGGTACATATATACTTATAAATGTTGCTATTACAATAAATGGTCCAAATGGTATATATTCACTAGATTTTCTCTTCTTTGAAACCAATAATAATATACTTAAAATCGCTCCTATTAAAAATGCTAATAATGTTATCACAATAATATTAGACATTCCAAAGTATAATCCTAATGCTCCCATTAATTTTACATCGCCAAATCCCATTGCTTCTTTTCCATAAATTAGACCTCCTACTAATGTTATAAGTAAAAATATTCCTCCTCCGACTAACATTCCTAGTATCATATTTATAGAAATAGCAATATTTGACAATCCATAAAGAAATGTAAATATTAATCCTACTTCAAATATAGTTAAATTTAGCCTATTTGGTATTATTTGTAGTTTATAATCTATTACAAAAACAGATAAAAGCATTGGAGTTAAAATTATAAATTTAATTAAATCTAAGTTTCCAATAATTGTATCTTTTATTCCATACACATATATCAACATTATATATGTGACAGATGTTAGTAATATCAATATATAGTTTGGCTTAAATTCTAATTTATATTCCTTAAATATCTTTAATGTAAATACTTTTTTATATTCTGGTAACCTTTTGTTCATCCAGTCTGTAAACAAACCTACAAAAATGCCTAATATTGCTGCTCCTACATAATATGCTATATGCACATCATTAATATACATTTTTATTTCTCCTTCGTTATCTTTCTTTTTATTCTATTTTCTATTGGTCTTTTCCATGCAGTATACCAATAGTCTTTTTCTTTTATTGGGTCGACTAGTATAGTAAACATATTACATCTATTTCCGCCAATAATATCTGTAAATATTTGATCTCCTACTACTGCTATTCTTTCAGGAGATTCATTTACAATTTTTTGTATTTTCTTAAAACCTCTCTTAAATGGTTTCATTGCAAAATGAATATAAGGTATTTCCAATTTTTCTGCAACTTTTTTTACTTTTTGTTTTCTATTAGTATTTGATAATATGTATAGTCTTACTCCTTGACCTTTTATATCTTTTGTCCATTTAATTACTTCTTCTGATAGTATTTCCTCTTTATCTATTAATGTATTATCTACATCTAAAATTAATATTTTTATCTTATTTTTTATTAAAAATTGTATTGTAATATTTTGAATTTTATCAAAATATGCTTTTGGATATAATAACATTTTTATCCTCCAAATTAGTTATATATTACATATTATCAAATATAATGTTCCCTTGTCAAGCCAAAATTCCACAAAAAAAGAACCGCCCATATTTAATGGTACGATTCCAAAATAAAAGGGGATGTTTTGATTATCTATATAATAAATTTGTTTTGTGTTTTTTGTGTGAAATTTTTTTGTTTTATTTGTAATTTTATTATTTAATTTTTATTTTTTATGATATAATAATCAAAAATTATTTAGGAGTTACTATGAAAATTTTATTTAAAAACAAAACAAAATATACAACAAATGCATATAACCAATTTTTGAATTTTCATCAAGGTAAATTTGGCTTTTCATATGATACTTATACAATAATAATCTTGATATTACTAGTTGTTTGTATGTTTTTGCAAATAAAATATAGATACTGGTACTTAGCTATTATATTTTTCTTAGTAATTGTAGGATTTATATATTATAGATTTTTTTATCCTGTCAAAGAAGTATCAAACGAAGTACACTCAGAAAAATTTGAAAAAGAAAAAGAATTTACTTTTGTATTTTTTGACAATTCTTTTGAAATAAGAGATAAAATTTATAGAGAAAAATCATATTATAATAAATTAAAACATGTATATGAAACAAAAGATTTTTTCTATCTATATACAGATAAAAATCATGCCTATATTTTAGACAAGTCTGGATTTATAAATTGTACCTCAACAGACTTTAGAAATTTTATTAAGAAAAAATGTTTTTTTAAATATAAATATTTGGACAAATCTAGCTTCGCTAGACCTTTTCTCTACTTTTTAATATTTTTTACATTAATTTAAGGTCTAGCAAGAAGCGTATAAGATTTGTCGACGCGAAAAATTGCTTTGCAATTTTTCTGTGCATCTATATTTTTCTTGCATTATAGGAAATGCAATTTCCTATAATGCAAGAAAATTAATCAGTAATATTTTGAAGGGAGAAATATAATGTACAAAATATTTACAATCATATTTGCTAAAATATTAAACATATTTTTAAAAATTATAGGAAAAAATGGTGGCAATGTTATCGGAAAAATAGCACTTAAAATAAATCCAAATATATTATCAAAATTCAAAGTCAATTCAAGAGTAATTGCGGTTACTGCAACAAATGGGAAAACATCAACTAATAACTGCATTAGATATACATTAGAAAAAGCAGGATTTTCTGTTGTTAGCAATTCCGAAGGAAATAATATGGAAACAGGAATTTTATCTACACTATTAAAAAATTGTACTTTGACTGGTAAAATCAAAAGTGATTATATTTGTTTTGAAGTAGATGAAAGTTATGTACCTAAGATTTTCAAAGACTTTAAATTAGATACTCTAGTTGTACTTAACTTTTTTAGAGATCAATTAGATAGAAATGGCGAAGTTGAGACCTTAATTTTGAAAATTAATGACTTTTTAAAAAATTATAATGGAAATTTAGTATTAAATAGTGACGACCCAAATGTTTCAAGGTTAAGTAGAGCTAATCCAAACAACAATAACATATATTTCTTCAGCTGTGATAAATATAAATATGCAACAAAAAAAATTAAAGAAGCTGGTGAAGGAAAATTCTGTCCTTTCTGTAAAACTAAGCTAGAATATGAATATTATCAATATTCTCATATAGGTAAATTCAGATGTCCAAACTGCCATTATGGTGAAAACGAAATATATAAATTAGCATACAATATTGATTTAAAAAACAAAAAATTTGATGTTGACGGAATTACATGCGAAACTACAGGTAACAGTATTTATCACATTTACAATAATTTAGCAGTAATTTGCGTATGTGCTATATATAATATAGAAACTGAAATAGTCATAAACTCCCTAAAAACCTTCTCTTTAAACAATGGTAGATTAGAAGAATTAAATATAAAAGATTGCCCTACATTAATCAACTTAGCAAAAAATCCAACAGGCGCCAATGTTAGCCTTAGAATTTTAAATGAGGATGATTCAGAAAAAAATTTATTATTTGTCCTAAATGATAATATTGCAGATGGTTTTGATGTATCATGGATATGGGATATTAATTTCAACGACTTAAAAAATGTAAACAGAATTATAACATCTGGAACAAGAGCCTATGATATAGCTATTAGAGTTAAGACTGCTGGTTTTGATTCTAAAAAGATCTATCCATTTATAAATTTAGATGAAGCTGTAAAAAAATTGTATGAAACTAAAAATAAAAAATATGTAATTGCAAATTATACAGCTTTGCAACCTACAAGAAAAGAAATTATAAATTATTCCAAAAAATAATTATCGCTAAACCAAACCTGTCCCAAATTGACCAAAAATGGTTAATCGGTACCTGTCCCCGATTAACCAAAAATTAGAAAGGAATGTGAATAATGGAAAAAAAACTAAATATATTATATTTATATCCTGATATCTTAGAATTATATGGAGATTATGGGAATATACAAGTTTTAAAATATAGATTAGAGAAAAGAAATTATAAATGTAATATTGAAAGATATTCAATTGAAGATAATCCTCCGGATTTTACCAAATATGATTTAGTATTTGCAGGAGGTGGCGCAGACATTGAACAAGATATATTGTCAAAAGATTTAATTAAATACAAAGATAATATCAAAGAAGCTATAAAATATGGAGTATTTTTCCTTCTTATTTGTGGAGCTTATCAGTTATTTGGCAAATATTATAAAGATGCTGATGGCACTATAATTAATGGCTTAAATATATTTCCATATTATACAGAAGCAATAAATGATAGAACTAAAAGATGTATTGGTAACATAGTAATTGAAGCTACTTTAAATAATCAAAAAGAAAAAATTATAGGCTTTGAAAATCACGGCGGACAAACTTCAGATGTATTTTCTCCATTTGGAACAGTATTATATGGAAATGGAAATAAATTTGGAGATAAATATGAAGGTTTCTTCTTAGAAAATGTTATTGGAACTTATTTACATGGTCCCCTACTTTCTAAAAATCCTTCTTTAGCAGATTATATTATTAAATATTGTTTGGATAGAAAATATAATGAAAATACTGAATTGGAAAAATTAGATGACACATTTGAAAATCTATGTAGAGAACAATTATTAAACAGATTTAAAAAGTAATTTCGAGGGAATTTGGGAACCAACTCAATTTTCCTTTTTTTACATCAAAAATAGCCATATATATTAAAAATCCGTTCCTTACTGGTCGGACTTATCATATGAGGTAGTTGGTTAACTATTTCATAAAAATAGCAGTTGCGCTGGACTGGTCTACATGAATTGGCATCCTCCCAAACTGCGCGTCACTTCTTTTAATATATATGGCTACTCTGCAAAAATTTAATTAAAGTTAAAAAAGAGGAAATTGAGTTGATTCCCAAATTTCCTAGTTAACTATGCAAATACAGCATTTTGCACTACTTTATTTGATACAATTTCTTTATTTTCATTCTTAAATATTCCCAAGATTTTTTCATCTTGTTTTCTAGCTACTTCTCTTGTATATCTATATATAATATATCTTTTTGCTAGTTCATATTTTCCAAGTTCCATTAATTCTCTTTCTATTATATCTTGTATATCTTCTACAAGCATTCTTTTCTTATCTAAACCTTCTATATATCTAATAATAAATTTAATATCTTCTTTAGTTGCTTTTTCCTTTTCTCTTACTTCTTCGTTTGCTTTTTCAATAGCTGATGAGATTCTTGCTCTATCATAATCTACAGCTCTTCCATCTCTTTTAATAACTTTCATGTTTGTTCCTCCTTTATTTTTTGTATGCCTATATTATATATCTAAAGTAATTAAAATCTGTTGCAAAAACAACTTAAAATGTAAATACATTTTAAATATTTTATTTTGTTCAATAATTATACATTTTTTGCTTTTTATTTCATTTTTATTACATAATTATTACAAAAATATTACATATTTTTTTGTGATATTCTTGTTTTATTCGCTTGAAAATCAATACTTTAAACATTTATCGACATAAATTTTCAAATTTCTTTATGAAAACTTGTTGTAATTGCAACATTTTTGATGTATAATTTTAAAAAAAATTAAAGGATAGTTAAAATGAATTTTCAAACAGATATTTCAAAATTTATAGAAAGTGCAAATAAAAATTGTATAAAGATTCAACGAAAAGATTTTAAAAAGGACGAAATAATAACTACTTATATTGGTAAAAGAAATCAAATATGCATTTTGATTTCTGGTACAGCTGATTTAGTTCGCTATGATTCAAATGGCAATAAATCTATTGTACAAAGATTTTCTAGTAATGATATTTTTGGAGAATTTTTTTATACTGTCGCAATAAACAATGAGCTTTTTGTAAAAGCAAGGAAAAATTGTGAGGTTTTAATTTTTTCTTATGAAATTATGAAACATAAATGTATACCTAATTGCAAATTTCATCAGGAACTTGTTAAAAACGTTTATGAACTAGTATTAAACCAATTTTCTATTTTAAATAATAGAATTGAACTTTTAACTCAAAGGAGCATTAAAGACAAATTATTAGGATATTTTTCTATATTATCTTTGGAGAATAATAATAAAACTTTCGCCCTTCCTATTTCTTTTACTGATTTAGCTGATTATTTGAGTATTGATAGAAGTGCTATGATGAGAACGATTAAATCTTTACAAGATGAAGGTATAATTAAAAAAAATGGTAATAAAATTACTTTAATGAATAGATAAATTATAAATTAACACAAAATTTATGAGATGCCTTATAGTTAAGACATCCCATATTATTAATTTTGTCATTTTAGATTAGTACATCTTTTAAAGACTCATTATAGTTCCATTCTTTTTCTTCTCCAGTTTCCATATTTCTTATTTTTACTATTCCAGAATCTATTTCGTCTTCACCTACAATAATTACATATGGAATTTGTAATTTATCAGCATATTTCATTTTAGCTTTTAGTTTTTTATCATTTAAATATATTTCTGTATTTATTCCTTGTTTTCTTAGTGTATTTGCTATTTCTATTGGAACCTTTAGATCTTCTGCCATTGGTATTACTAGAACTTTAGATATTGATTTTTGTTCTGCTTTTATCAGATTTAATTCGTTTAATACATAAAATAATCTTGTTAAACCTATTGATATTCCTATTCCTGGTAACTTTTTATTTGTATAATATTCTGCTAAATTTTCATATCTACCGCCTGAGCATACACTTCCAATTTCTCTATGTTCGTTTAAAAACGTTTCATAAACAGTTCCTGTATAATAATCTAGTCCTCTTGCAATTGTTAAATCTAGTTTAAAATTATTTTCTGGTATTCCAAATATTCTAATATATTTGATTGTTTCTGTTATTTCTTCTAAACCTATTTTAAACATTTCATTTTCTATATTTAAATTTTGCAATTTTGATATTTTTTCGTCTGTTGTACCATCTATTTCAATAAATTCCAATATTTTGTTAATAGAGTCTTTTGAAACACTTATTTTTTCTAATTCTTCTATTACTGCTTCTTTACCTATTTTTTCAATTTTATCAATAATTCTTAATATTTCTGTTGCATTCTCATTTTGCGATAAGCTTTCAAATAATCCATTCAATAGTTTTCTATTATTTATACGAATTGTAAAATCATCAAATCCTAATTCCTTAAAAATTGTATAAATTACATTTGGAATTTCAGCATCATTTAATATGCTTAGTTCTCCATCTCCTATAATATCTATATCACATTGATAAAATTCACGAAATCTTCCTTTTTGTACTTTTTCTCCTCTATATACTTTTCCTATTTGATATCTTCTAAAAGGGAAACTCAAATTACCGTAATTTTTAGCTACAAATTTTGCAAGTGGTACAGTTAAATCAAATCTTAATGATAAATCTGTATCTCCTTTATTAAATCTATATATTTGTTTTTCTGTTTCCCCACCTGCTTTTGCAAGTAATACTTCTGAAAGCTCAATTATCGGTGTATCTAGTGGTAAAAATCCGAATTTTTGATATGTTTTCTCTATCTTTTGTTTCATTTGCTCAAACAATATTTGTTCTTCTGGTAATAACTCCATAAAACCTGCTAATGTTCTTGGTTCTATCTTGTTCATTCCTATCACTTCCTCATCATATTTATTGTTTCTATTTAATTATTATCTTACTATAATTTTAATTTCAGCGGAAGAAATAAAATTCTTCCGCCCTTCAGACATTAAATTTGTAGACTTATTGATCTACCAATACCCTTTTTATCTGTCATAAAGACTATAGGATATTTTTGCCCACTAATTGTGATTTTTTCAGCATAAAATGCCTTATATCTGGTCAATACTATAACTAAATGTCTATCCTCATCCCATAAAAATTCAATCAAAGTTTCATAGTATTTCCCCCGAATTGTTAACCTCTTTTCAGCATACTCGAAAACATAGCCTTCCTTTTTTAACTTTAAATAAGCATCTTCCGAAATAGCTAAATTAAACATGTAATGTCCTCCTACATTATATATCATTATTGATAAGTTACGAGACGATTATAACATGTATTCTACGAAAATTCAATTATTAGTATTCATTTTCAAATATATCTTATAACAATTTGGGTTTTAGCTCTAAATAAATAGGTTTTTCATCTCTAATCATTGTTGCTTGACCATGTCCTGGATATACCATAGTTTCATCTGGTAAGACCAACAATTTATTTACAATAGAATCCATAATTGCTTCTCTACTAGATGTAGGTAAATCTGTTCTTCCCCATGTGCCTCTAAATAATGTGTCTCCTGAAAATAAGCAACCTTCCTTTTCACAATATAAACTTGTTGAACCTTTTGTGTGACCAGGTGTAAGAATAACTAAAAACTCTAAATTTCCAAGGTGAATTTTATCTCCATCATCAACTCTTGAATCCGCTTCTAGTTCTATTTTCGGCAAATCTATTATAGTCGATAAATTGATATTTGCATCATTTAATCCATCACTATCAAATCTATGTATTAAAATTTTTCCACCACATCTATTTTTTAATTCTGTAACCCCTCCAATATGATCTCCATGGCAATGTGTTAAATATATATACTTCAATTCTCCATGTAAAATGTCTTTTATCATATATTCTATTTTATCTACATCTCCTGCTGGGTCTATACACATAACCTCTTTTGAATCTTCATCAAAAATAATATAACAATTTGTAGGATCTCCAACCCACGTATCTATCTTTAGTTCTTTTAAAATCACTTACTTTTTCCTCCTAACCTCATAAACACTATCAACTTTTCTAATAAACTTAATAACTCTACTTAACTCTTCTGTGTTTTCAACTTCCAAATCAATTTTCATAATAGCAATTCTTTCCTTAGTAGTTTTAGTATTAACTCCCATAAGTTTCGTTTTTGCATCTTTCAAAGCCGTTAGAACATCCACTAATAAACCGCTTCTATCATTAGCTAAAACTTCAATTTCTACCGTATAGTTTTCCTTAGTTTCTTGATACCATTCTACATCTATCATTCTATTCTCTTCTGATAGTAAATCTTTAACATTTACACAATCCTTACGATGAACAGATACTCCTCTACCTCTAGTAATATATCCAACAATCTCATCACCTGGAACAGGATTACAACATTTAGAAAGTTTAACTAAGCAATTATCTATTCCTTTTACAATAACACCAGAACTTGAAGGCTTAGATTTTCTTTCTTTTTGTATATTTGCAAGTTCTTGCATTTTTTCATCAATATCTTCTTCTTTATGGTCTTTTTTATATTCTTGCAACATCCTTGCAATTATTTTAACTGCTGAATTTGCTCCGAAGCCGACAGCTGAATACATTTCATCCAAATTTTTATATTTATATTTTTCTAACATTGGATCTATATATTGATTCTTAAATAAGTCTGCATGTGATAAACCTATTCTTTTAATTTCTTTTTCAATTAAGTCTTTTCCTTTTTCAATATTTTCTTCTCTTAAAGCCTTTTTAAACCAACTTTTTATTCTATTCTTAGCAGTAGTACTTTTTACAAACTTCAGCCAATCTCTACTAGGTCCTTTTGAATTATCTGATGTTATAATTTCTACTATATCTCCACTTTTCAAAGGTGTGATAATTGGCATCATTTTACTATTTATTTTACAACCTACCATATGATTTCCTATTTCTGCATGTATTGTATATGCAAAATCAATAGGGGTTGCTCCTCTAGGCAATACTTTAATTGCTCCTTTAGGTGTAAATACATATACTTCATCTTCAAACAACTCTGTTTTTAATGTGTCTAGAAATTCTTGTGGATCTTGCATTTCTTTTTGCCATTCCAACGTTTCTCTAAGCCAAGCTAATTTGTCATCCTCTACTTTTACTGATTGTTTTCTTCCAAAATAACTAGCTTCTTTGTATGCCCAATGTGCTGCTATACCATATTCTGCGACTCTATGCATATCCCATGTTCTTATTTGTACTTCAAAAGGTGTTCCTTTTTCTCCTAGTAATGTTGTATGTATTGATTGATACATATTTGGCTTAGGAACTGCAATATAATCTTTAAATCTTCCTGGCATAGGGCTATATAATTCGTGAACTACCCCTAATGCAGCATAACAATCCTTTACAGAATTAACTAAAATTCTTAAAGCAAATAAATCATATATTTGATCAAGAGTTTTGTTGTCTCTTTTCATCTTTCTATATATACTATATAAGTGTTTTGCTCTTCCTGTTACTTCTGCATCAATATGTTGTTTTTTCAATGCTACTCTTATATCTGCCATTATTTTGTCTATAAATTTTAGCCTTTCTTCTCTCTTCTTGTTTATTCCTTCAACTAATTCATGGAACTCTTCTGGATATAGATATTTAAATGCTAAGTCTTCTAGTTCCCATTTCATAGAATATAAACCTAAACGATTAGCAAGAGGAGCATATATTTCCATTGTTTCTTTTGCATTAGCTATTTGTCTATCTCTCTTTATGTATTTTAATGTTCTCATGTTATGTAATCTATCTGCTAGCTTTATCAAGATTACTCTTATATCTTTACCCATTGCTAAAAACATTCTTCTATAATTTTCAACTTGTTTTTCTTCTACTGATGCAAGTTGCATTTGCATTTCACTTAATTTGGTAACACCTGCAACCATATCAGCTATTTCATTGCCAAATTCTTTTCTTAAATCTTCATCTGTTACATCTGTGTCTTCAACAACATCATGCAAAAGTGCTGCACAAATAGTACTATCGTCCAAACCTGTGTCTGCCAAAATATATGCAACATTTAATGGATGTATTATATATGGCTCTCCTGAACTTCTTTTTTGATCTTTATGCTTTTCTGCTGCTAAATTATATGCTTTCATAATTAATTTTGTATCAACTTTTCTTGAATGTTCTTTTCTTTTGTTGATTACATCTTGTATTGTAACTTCTTTATTTTTTGTCATTAATCTACACCCCATTTTTTTAAATTATTTGACATTTAATGTATTTTATCATATAATATATTTATTGTAATAACTTATTATTTCATTTAAGAAAGGAGATTTTTCAATGAATTTCTTTTTTGCTATTGCTATTCTGACATCAGGAATTATTGGAATAGCATTTGGATATGTAAGCATGATTTTGCTTACTTTTATTTTATTTTACCCTGATTGGGGACGGGAATATGTACATGCGCTAAAAATATCCATAATAATTTGTGTGCTTTTTAGTGCATTAACCTTTTTAGGTTGTCTCCTAATAGAGTAATGTGTTGTTAGAAATACTATGAAACCTCAGTTTTATAGTATTTCTCATGTTTGAAAAATCTCCTATTTTTCTTATGCATACTCTTATCAAATTGCTCTCATCATGTCTTTCATATTAATCTGTAAAGTATCAACTCCATTAAATGTATTCACTTCTAATACACCTACAATATCTATTTTATCACCAATTCGATAATTATCTACTAATGTCCCCATATTAAATCCAATAGCATTTACAACTGTATTTCCTTCTTTTAACGTTAATTTCAAATGCTTTCCTTCTGATAATGCTCTAATAGAGTCAATTTTTAGTTTTTTGAAAGCAAATAGAGGCATTTTGTTGGCTTCTCCATATGGTTCTAATTGTTCTAAACTTTTTACCATGTCTTTATTGATATCTTTCAGTTCAAATTCAGCATCAATTTGAATTATAGGAAATATATCTTTTAAGTTTGAATCTTTTGCAACTTCTTCGAATTCGTAACAAAACTTTTGAAAATTTTCCCTTTTTATGGTTATTCCTATTGCCATACTATGTCCACCAAATTTTTCAATCGTATCCTGACATTTCATTAATGCATCATGTAAATCAAAACCTGGTATACTTCTACCTGAACCTTTTGCTATATCATCTTCATAACACAATAAAATACTTGGTTTAAAATATAATTCCGTTATCTTTGAAGAAACTATACCAATAACCCCATGGTGCCAATTTTCTCCTGCAACTATTATAGCATCTTTCTCTTCTAAATGATTTTTTTGAATTTGATTTAATGCTTCTTCATAAATTCTTTTTTCTGTACTCTGTCTTTCTACATTATATTCATTTAAAATTTTTGTTAAATCCTTTACTTCATTTATATTCTTGGATAAAAATAATTTTAATGCCTCTTCAGCATGTCCCATTCTTCCACATGCGTTTATTCTAGGTGCAATTCCAAAAGAAATAGTTGTAGAATCAATCTTTTTATATCCAGATGAAACTATTAATGATTTTAGACCTATATTTTTAGTTTGCTTTACTAACATCAATCCTAATTTTGTAATTACTCTATTTTCATCTACCAATGGTACTATATCAGAAATCGTACCAACACATACTATATCTAAATATTTTAAATATTCTTCCTCTTTCAATTCTAACTTTATAGAAATTGCTTGTATTAACTTAAAAACAACTCCTACACCTGCTAAATCACGGCATGGATATTTATTATCTATTCTTTTAGCATCTACTACAGCAATTGCATTTGGTATATCATCTCCAACTTCATGATGATCTGTTACTATAGTTTCTAATCCTAAAGAATTAGCATAATTAATCTCTTCTATTCCTGATATTCCACAATCAACTGTAATCATCAATTCATAATTATTTTCAACAATTTTTTGTATAGCATTATTATTAAGCCCATATCCTTCGTTTAATCTATTTGGAATATAATAATCAGCATTTAAACCTACATCTTCTAAAAATTTCTTTAAAACAGTTATACTAGTAATACCATCAGCATCATAATCTCCATAAATAATAACCTTTTCCTTGTTATTTATGGCTTTAATAATTCTTTCAACTGCTTTCTCCATATCTGGCATTAAAAATGGGTCATGAAAATTATTTCTCGTAGGATTTAGGAAAATTTCTAATTTCTGCTCATCTATAATATCCCTATTAACAAGAATAGTCGCCAGTAATTCATTTATATCATATTTAGTTACTAATTCATTTACTTTATCTTCGTCTGTATCATATATTTGCCACTTTTTTATCATTTTTTACTCCTTTTGGTTCGCCAGGTCCAGTTGAACCATTTTTGGCTCATCTGGGACAGGTTTCAATTTATTTTTAGCCTTTTTGTCCATTTTGATTATTTTATACCATTTTTTGTTTTTTTTAAAGGGGTTTGGCAAATATTTATTAATATTAAATATCACATTATCTACAATATTAATAAAGCCTAATACTACTCACTTTAATTTAAAGTTAGCAGTATTAGGCTAGAAGGATTTAATAAGGCTTTATAACAAATTCCTTATTCTTGATCTCAAGCTTTATTTGCTTAGTCAAGAATCTTTTGGAATTTCTCTCCATCCAATCCAAAAAATATTCTTCCATTTTAGGATTGTCTAGAAATTCTCCGAACAATTCACTAAGTACTTCTGGGGTAGTATAAATGTTCTCCATTTTCCGCTTTCCGAACTTTTGCTTAAAGTCTTTAAGGTATTGCCAGACTTCCTCCCTGAAGATAAGAATCGGACTAGTGATGTTCTTCCCCCAGAAATAATTGAGATTTCGATATACTTTTTGCATTGCCATAAAATTCCTCCTTATATAAATATATAATATCATTATTATATTATATATTTTTGCTTTTGTTAACATAATTATACTCCTACCACATTAAATCCATTATCTACATGTATTATTTCTCCAGTGATTGCACTTGACATATCACTAAATAGAAAAGCTGTTGCATCTCCTACTTGTTTTATAGTTACATTTTTATGCATTGGTGCCCTTTCTTCAACAACATCTAAAATTGAACCAAAATCTTTTATACCTCTTGCAGATAAAGTTTTTATTGGTCCTGCTGATATTCCATTTATTCTGCAGTTATCTTTACCCAAATCTACTGATAGGTATTTTATACTTGCTTCTAATGCTGCTTTTGCAACTCCCATTACATTATATCCTTGGATTGCTTTTTCTGATCCATAATATGTATATGCAACAATGCTTGCACCATCATTTAATAGGTCCATTTCTTTTGCTATTCTTGCTATTGCTACTAATGAATAACTACTTACATCTTGTGCGTGTGCATATCCATCTCTTGATGTTAATATAAAATCATTTCTTAAATCCTCTGTATTTGCATGTGCAATTGCATGTAATATACCATCTATTTTTCCATGATTTTTCTTTATTTCTTCAAAACAAGTTCTTATGTCTTCATCTTTTCCAACATCATTACATAAATATACTTCTGTTCCTGGTAATTCTTGTACTAATTCTTTTACTTTATCTAAACTATCACCTGAGCATGTGCAGATAACTTTTGCTCCTTGTTCATATGAAGATTGTGCTGCTCCCCACGCAATACTCCATTTGTTTCTAACTCCCATTATAACTACTTTTTTACCTTCTAATATCATTTTTATTCCTCCTATTTAAATTTTTTATTTATTTTAATTTTAATAGCTAATATAAACTACAAAGTATTAAAAAAAGATTATTACCTAATATATTTTTCTATATTTTTGATATCTTTCCTCTAACATTTTCTTATTTCCTAGTTCTTTTAACTCTTTAATTGATTCTATTAAATATTTCTGCAATTTTTTTGTTACTTTCTCAAAATTATTTTGCAAACCTTCTTTGGGTTCTTTAATAATTTCATCTATTATTCCTAAATCTTTTAAATCTTTTGCAGTTAATTTCATTTTTTCTGATGCTTCTTTTGCTTTACTAGAATCTTTATATAATATACTTGCAAACCCTTCTGGAGAAAGTATCGAATATATAGCATTTTCAAGCATTACAATTCTATCACCAACTCCAATTGCTAAAGCTCCTCCACTTGACCCTTCTCCTATTACAACACAGATTATTGGAACTTCTAATGATGACATCTCCATAATATTTCTTGCTATTGCTTCTCCTTGTCCTCTTTCTTCTGCTCCCATTCCTGGATATGCTCCAGGTGTATCTATAAATGTAATTATAGGCCTTTTAAATTTTTCTGCTTGCTTCATTAATCTTAAAGCTTTTCTATAACCTTCCGGATTAGGCATTCCAAAATTTCTTTCAATATTTTCTTTAGCATTTTTTCCTTTTTGTTCTCCTATCACTGTTACAGGAATATCTTTTAGCATTGCAATTCCACCAATTATAGATTTATCATCACCAAAACATCTATCTCCATGAAATTCAATAAAATCATCAAAGATATTTTCTATATAGTCACTAGATTTAGGTCTATCTATTTGTCTTGCAACTAAAACTCTATCCCATGCAGATACATTACTCATTTTCATTCTCATTCCCTTCTTAAGAAATAAATTAGGTTGGAAAAGAATTAAATTTTGGCAAGGAAAACAAGTTTGAAATTTATGAGACGTACATGTGTACGTTGATTAAATTTCAAATGAAGTTTGACGACGCCAAAATTGTAATTATTTTTCAACCTTTCCTCCTTTCAAAATTTTAATCATACTTATTGTAACTTATTTGTGCATTCTAATTAATTTTGCGATTGTTTCTTTCATGTCTTTTCTTTCTACTATTTTATCAATAAATCCATGTTCTAGTAAAAATTCTGAACTTTGAAATCCTTCAGGCAAAGTCTTTTTTATTGTTTGTTCAATTACTCTAGGACCTGCAAAACCGATTAATGCTTTTGGTTCTGCTAAAATTATATCTCCTAGACTTGCAAAGCTTGCAGTTACTCCTCCTGTTGTTGGATCTGTTAATACTGATATATATAGTAAGCCTGCTTTATTTAGTTTATCTATTGCTGCTGAAGTTTTAGCCATTTGCATTAAAGATACAAGTCCTTCTTGCATTCTAGCTCCTCCAGAAACACAGAATATAACAAGTGGCAATTTTTTCTTTATTGCAGTCTCTATTGCAAGAGTTATTCTTTCTCCTACTGCTGATCCCATACTCCCCATTAAAAAATTACCATCCATCACAGCTAAAACAGTTTTTTCGCCTTCAATTTCACATATTCCACATTTAACTGCTTCACTTATTTTTGTCTTTTCTTTTAATAAATTAACTTTTCTTAAATATCCATCAAAATTTAATGGGTCTTTTGTTAAAATATCTTCTCCAATTTCTTTAAAAGTCCCCTCGTCTGCAATTTGTCTAATTCTTCTTCTTGATGAAAGTCTAAAATATTTTCCGCAATAAGGACATATACTATAATTTTTATGCAAATCTTCTTTATATATAATTTCTTTGCAACTATCACATTTTACCCATTTTCCTATCATCATATCTGCTGCTTTTTCATTTCTTGATTTATTTTTTTCTTCTTCATTTACTTTTTTTACTTTATCAATAACCAAACTTTAACACCACCTTATGATAAAAATTTATTCAAATATGAAGTATCATAATTATCATCATGAAAATCTTTGTCATCTAAGATTTTCAACACAAAATCCACATTTGTCTTTATACCATCTACAACAAGTTCTGCTAAGGCACTTTTCATTTTTGCTACTGATTCTTCTCTGTCTTTTCCATGAACTATAATTTTCGCAAGCATTGAATCATATGTTGGAGGTACCATATATCCGCTATATATTGCTGTATCTACCCTTACACCATTTCCTCCAGGTAGGTGTAATCCAGTAATCAATCCTGGGCATGGCATAAAATTTTTATCTGGATCTTCTGCATTTATTCTTACTTCCATTGAATGTCCAAAAAACTTAATATCATCTTGGTCAAATTTCAATTTTTCACCATTTGCTATTCTAATTTGCTCCTTTACAATGTCTATTCCTGTAACCATTTCTGTGATTGGATGCTCTACTTGTACTCTTGTATTCATTTCCATAAAATAAAAATCCTTATTCTTGTCAACTAAAAATTCTATTGTTCCAGCATTTGTATATCCTATCTCTTTTACTGCTTTAACAGCTGTTTCTCCCATCATTTTCCTTGTTTTTTCATCTAATATTCCGCTTGGAGTTTCTTCTATCATTTTTTGATTTCTTCTTTGAATTGAGCAATCTCTCTCACCTAAGTGTACACAATTACCATGTTCATCTGCTAAAACTTGAATCTCTACATGTCTTGGATTTTCGATAAATTTTTCAAGATATAAACTGTCATCATTAAATGATACTTTTGCTTCTTGTTTTACTATATCATATTCTTTTTTTAGTTCTTCTTCTGAATATGCTATTCTAATACCTTTTCCCCCGCCACCAGCAGACGCTTTAAGCATTACTGGATACTTTATTTTTGCAGCAATTTCTAACGCCTCTGATTTTGATTTTATCAATCCTTCTGATCCTTGAACAACTGGTACTCCTGCTTTTTTCATTGTTTCTTTCGCTTTTGATTTATTTCCTAACAACTCTATTAATTTATAACTTGGTCCAATGAATTTTATTCCCATTTCTTCGCAAATTCTAGCGAAACTTGGATTTTCTGATAAAAATCCATAACCAGGATGGATACTATCTGCTCCTGTTAAACATGCTGCTTCTAGTATTGCTTTAACATTCAAATAGCTTTTAGCAGAAGGAGCAGGTCCAATACATATTGCTTCATCTGCCAATTTTGTGTGTAATGAATCTTTATCAGTTTCTGAATATATGGCAACTGTTCTTATTCCCATTTCTCTACATGCTCTTATTATTCTTACTGCTATTTCTCCTCTGTTTGCTATTAAAATCTTTTTTATCATCTAAATTCCTCCTCAATTCCTACATTATAAGGAAATAAAAGACAGTTATATTTTTAACTGTCTAATTTATCATATATTATATATTTTTTCTGATTATTTTTCAACTAGTATAAGTGGTCAAATTTATTAAACAATTGCAAATGTTAATTCGCCTTTTGCTGCAACTTTTCCATTAACTGTTGCAATTGCTTCTCCTATTCCAACAGGTCCTTTTCTTTTTATTATTTTTACTTCTAATTTTAATCTGTCCCCAGGAACAACTTGTTTTTTAAATCTTATTTTATCTATTCCTCCAAATAATGCATTTTTGCCTTTATTTTCTTCCATTGAAAGAATAGCAACTGCACCAGTTTGTGCTAATGATTCTACTATTAGAACACCTGGCATTATTGGATTTCCTGGAAAATGACCTTTAAAATAATATTCATCTGCACTTACATTTTTATATGCTGTACAGCTTTCCCCTGGTACAAATTCCTCTACCTCATCTATCATTAAGAATGGTTCTCTTTGTGGTATTATATTTTTTATTTCTTCTTTATTTAACATTTTCAAATCCCCCTTGAAATTACTGATTTTTTGTGATATAATATTACCTGATGCATTGATTTGCATCTTTATATAAATAGTAGTAGGCATATCTTTCCTACTTATGCCATTTTGACCCATTTGCCACATAAGTGGGGGTCGATATTGCCTACTACTTATTTAAAAAAGAAGGGTAGTTTTTTACCTTTCTTTTTTTATTTTAATAAAATAAATCCATCCAAAGATAATTATTTTAATTTAAATAATGGTTTTCCAAAATCTACTACTTCTTCATTATTTACACAAATTTCTACTACTTCCCCATCAAATTCTGATTCTATTTCATTCATAAGTTTCATTGCCTCTACTATGCAAACAACTTGACCTTTATGTACTTTATCTCCGACTTTAACAAATGGTTCTTTATCTGGTGCAGAACTCGCATAAAAAGTTCCAACCATTGGAGATTTTATAATTTTATAGCTTTCTTCTTCTTTTTCTACTTTTACCACACTATTTTCTGTTTTTGGTTTTACTGCAGGTACAGTCATTGGGGCACTAGCTTCAATAACAGATTCTCTTAAATCTGGAATAATTACTTCTTTAGTCATATTTTTTTTCATTTTTATTTTTATTCCTTCTGGAAATTCGATTTCTAAAGAATCTAATTTAGAATTTCCCATATCATCCATTAATTTCTTAATATCTTTATAATCCATGTTATCCTCTCCTTTTTGACTATTTTAGCATAAAAATTTTTTTATATCAATAATTACTTTAAAAAGTATAAAATTTATTGTAACAGTTCAATACAATTAAAATTTGAATAGCGCGAAAATGTAATAATTTATTAATTTTGGAGGGGGTTGTGGGGACCGTTCAACAATTCTCAAAAGTTTGAAAAACTTTTGTTAGAATTGTTAGAATGGGGAGACGGAAAAATTAATAAATTATTACATTCGGGAGCGTAAATATTTTAAAGTATTGAACTGTTACAGTTTATTCATATTTTTTAAATAAAATTGTACTATTGTGTCCACCAAATCCTAATGAATTTGACATTGCATATTTTACTTCAATATTTCTTCCTTCATTTGGTACAACATCTAAATCACATTCTTCATCTGGAACTTTATAATTTATTGTTGCAGGTACAAAACCTTCATCAATTGCTTTAGCACAAACAATTGCTTCCACTCCGCCAGCAGCTCCTAATAAATGACCTGTATGACCTTTTGTTGAACTTACCATTACTTTTTTAAAAGCTTCTCCTAAAGCTGTTTTTATAGCTTGTGTCTCACAGCTATCATTTAAATGTGTTGATGTTCCATGTGCATTTATATATGTAATATCTTCTGGATTTACTTTTCCTTCTTCCATCGCAATTTTCATTGCTCTTGCTCCACCTTCTCCTCCTGGAGCTGGTGAAGTAATGTGGTATGCATCTGATGTTGCTCCATATCCTATTATTTCAGCATAAATTTTAGCTCCTCTTTTTTTAGCATGCTCTAATTCTTCAAGAACAATTACTGCTGCACCTTCAGCCATTACAAATCCACTTCTTTCCTTGTCAAAAGGAATACTTGCTCTATTTTTATCTTCTGATTTAGTCAAAGCTTTTATATTAGTAAAACCGGCTATACTTAATGGAGTTATTCCAGCTTCTGTTCCTCCTGCTAATACTACATCTTGGTACCCATGTTTTATCATTCTAAAACTTTCACCAATACAATGAGTTCCAGAAGCACATGCTGTAACCATAGCCATAGATTCTCCTTTTGCTCCAATATCTATCGCAACATTACCTGTTGCCATATTTAATATTCCCATAGGTATATACATTGGAGAAACTCTATCTGGGCCTCTTTCTATACATTTTTGGTTTTCTGTTTCAATTGTTTCTATTCCACCTATTCCTGAACCAATAATTACACCCACTCTTTCCATATTCTCTGTTTCTTTATCTAATCCACTATCTTTCCATGCTTCTCTTGAAGCTATCATAGCATATTGAGAAAATGTATCTAATCTCTTAGCCTCTCTTCTGTCAAAATAATCCTCTGGATTATACCCTTTTACCTCTGCTGCTAACTTAACTTTAAAATCTGTTGTATCGAATTTTGTAATTTGATCTATACCACATTTTCCTTCTTTAATACTTTTCCAAAATTCTTTTGCATCATTTCCTATTGGTGTTATTGCTCCTAAACCTGTAATTACAACTCTTCTTTCCATTTTTATTTTTCCTTTCTTACTCTTATTTTTTAACCCAAGTTGAAAAAGAATTGTGCTTTTGGCTAGGCAGACAAATCGAAAATCAATGAGGCGTGCTTTTGCACGTTGATTTGATTTTCGATGAAGTCTAACAACGCCAAAACGCAATTATTTTTTAACTTAAACTACATTAGCATTCCGCCATCTATATTTATTGTCTGCCCTGTTATATATGAACTTTCATCTGAACCTAAGAAATATATCAAATTTGCAACTTCTTTTGCAGATCCCATTCTTTTTAATGGTATTTGATTATGTATATTTTCCTTAACAGAATCTGATAATACAGCCGTCATGTCAGTTTCAATAAATCCAGGAGCAACAGCATTTGCTCTTATATTTCTTGATGCTAATTCTTTTGCTACACTTTTTGTAAATCCTATAATTCCTGCTTTTGATGCTGAATAATTTGCTTGACCTGCATTTCCTGCAACACCTACTACTGATGATAGATTTATTATACTTCCACTTCTTTTTTTCATCATATATTTAATAACTGCTTTTGTTACTATAAAAGTTCCTTTTAAATTAACTTCAACTACTTTATCGAATTCTTCTTCTGACATTCTCATAAGTAAATTATCCTTTGTAACACCTGCATTATTTACTAATACATCTATCTTTCCAAATTTTTCTATAACTTCCTTAACTAAATTCTCAATTTGTTCTGTATTTGTAACATCTGCCTTAATTATTAATGCTTCTACCCCTCTTTTTGTGAATTCTTTTTCTAATCCTTTAGTATCTGTCTTATCTGACACGTAATTAATAACTATATTATATCCATTATCTGCAAATTTTAATGCTACTTCTTTTCCAATTCCTCTTGACCCACCAGTAATAAATGCAACTTTTCTTTCTTCCATTTTCTATCTTCCTTTCTTATTTTTAATTTTTGTTAATTAAATGTTTAAGGTCTGTCCCTTTTGTCCAAATTTTGTCCCATTTGATACGTCCCTAAATCCCTAAGTGTTTCTACTGAACTTATATTATATGTTTTTGCCTCTTTAATATCTTTTTTTATAAATCCTGTTAATGCTTTTCCTGGTCCGATTTCTATATATTCCTCAACCCCTTGTTCTTCCATCAATTTTATAGCTTTATCAAATCGAACTGGATTTACTATATGTTCTGCTAATATATTTTTTATGTTATCATTTTCACTATAAAATGTTCCATCTATATTTTTTATAACTTTACAATTTCCTTTATGAAATTCAATGTTTTCTAATTCTTTTTCATATGCTTCTTTTGCTTCTTCTAATTTACTTGTATGAAATGGTCCACTTGTCTTTAATGATATTACTCTTTTAGCTCCCGCTTCTTTTAACAAAGCTTCTGCTTCTTCTACTGCTTCTTTCGTTCCAGACACTACTGTTTGAACACTGCAATTGTAGTTCGCTGGTACAATAAATTTTCCTTTGTCATTCAATTTTTTGCAAATTTCTTCTATTTTTGATGAATCTAACCCTATTACTGCTACCATTAAATATTCTTCTTTTGGAAGTAGATTTTCCATATAATAACCTCTTTTTTTAATTAGTTTTATACCATCCTCAAAAGAAATTATTCCTGAATATATTAACGCTCCATATTCTCCTAAGCTTAGCCCTGTTGCTATATCTGCTGTTATTCCTTTATTTTTTAATACTTCTAATATTGCTAAACTTGTTGTTAATATTGCTATTTGAGTATTTTCTGTTTTATTTAAAATTTCTTCTGGACCTTCAAAACATATTTTTCTAACATCTATTCCTGAAATTTCTGATGCTTTATCATATATTTTTTTGGCTTCCTCATATTTTTCGTAAATATCTTTTCCCATTCCTACAAATTGTGCTCCTTGCCCTGGGAATAAAAAAGCTCTTTTCATATCTATAATTCACCCTTTCTAATAATTTATCTCATTCCACATCACATCACACATCTCACATCTCAATCAATATACTACCTGTATTTAATCCTCCTCCATATCCTAGTAGTATTATTTTATCTCCGCTTTCCAGCAATTTTTTGTCCATCATATCTTTTAAAGCAATTGGTATACTTGCACAAAAAGTATTTCCGACATTTTCTATATTTGTATACATTTTTTCTTCTGTAATATTTAATCTATTTGTAATTCCTTTAATTATTTTTTTATTTGACTGATGTGGTATAATATATTTTATATTTTCGATCTTCTCAGAAGATTTTTTAAGTAGTCTATTTATACTTTTTACTGGTTCAGTCACTGCATATCTATATATTTCTTTTCCATTCATTAATATATGTTTACCAATTTCACAAGACAATATATCCTTTTCATCTGGAATTGATTCTATATCTGATACATACTTCTTTTCTTCCTTACAACTTCCTAATAAAGTTACCCCTACGCCATCTGAAAGTATTATTCTGGTAGAAATATCTTTTTCATCTGTATACTTAGATAATATCTCTGCTCCAATTACCAATGCTTTATCAACTTTTCCCAGCTGTATACACATACTTGCAATATCAAAAGCAGTAATATATCCATTACATCCTGCTAATATATCAATGCAATTAGAGTTTTTTATTTTCAATTTTTTTTGCACACTATTTGCTATTCCTGGCATAAATTTTTCTGGAGTTGTTGTAGCAACTATAATAAGCCCTATTTCTTGTTTATTAAATTTAAAATTTGAAATTAAATTATTAACAGCTTTTATTACTATGTCTTCCATAGTTTCTTCTTCTACATAGTATCTTTTGTTTATGCCTGTTCTTTTTTTGATATATCCACTTTCCAATTTATATATTTTTTCTAATTCTTCACTCTTTACTTCCTTTTTAGGAAGATAACTTTCTGTTGCTAAAATTTTTATATTTTCCATTTTTACCTCTTTTAATTATATCTTTATAGTTATATAATATTTTCAAAAATTTTTCTATTAGAATGAACGGTCAATATTTAAATTAAAAAACAAAAAAAGATTCCATATACAGGAATCTTCTTTATCTATGTTTTATTGTATAGGAAAAATCAGCTTTTATCTTGACCCTATGTGGATTTTTCCGTATACAACAAGGTTAGGCTTCTTATATTCGTGAAGTTCTGCGAAGCAGACTTCACATATGTGCGTCGAAATCTTTGATTTCGTTAACGCACACCTTTCTTATATATTTCTATAATCTTTTATCTTCTTATATGCATATATTGCTGATATTCCAAATACTACTATCACTAATACTACTGGAACTGCACTTTCAATACCTGTACTTGGCAAAGATTTATTTGCATAATTTGATGTATTACTTCTATTTGAAGTATTATTTGTGATTGCACTAGTATTTAAAGTATTGGCTCTGTTTGATGCACTATTTAATGTAGCTGAATTATTTGTAGTAGCTGTGTTATTTCCTGTGGCTGAAGAATTTGTAGTAGGTGATAAATCTACATAAGTGTTATTAACATCATTAGCAGCTAATACTTGTCCTCCTATAACTATCGTAGCTAAAACTACTAAAATCATAACTACTGTTTTTACAACTTTCAAATTTCTCATAATATTCTCTCCTTTATTTAACATGCTTAATCTTATTATTCTACAACTATTCTTTATTATACTATTTTTTTAAAATAATTGCAAGCATACACATCAAATTTTTTTCTATTGTTTAACATCAATATAATTTTAACTTTTCGTATCGTATATGTCAATACCTTTTTTAAAAATTTTTTATTACATTTTTGTTACAATGATTGACAAAGGGTTGACAAAGGGGACGGGGCAAATGGCAAAATTGCCATTTTGCCCCGTCCCTTCTGTCACCTTCTGTCAACTAAACATTAAATTTAAATAATACTATATCTCCATCTTGCATAATATATTCTTTACCTTCTGATCTAACTAAACCTTTTTCTTTTGCAACAACCATAGAACCACATTTAATTAAATCATCATATGAAATTACTTCTGCTTTTATAAATCCTCTTTGTATATCTGAGTGTATTTTTCCTGCTGCTTCTGGAGCTTTTGTTCCTTTTTTTATTGTCCATGCTCTAACTTCTGGCTCTCCTGCTGTTAAAAATGACATTAGCCCTAATAAATCATAACTTTTTTTGATAACTTTATCTAGTCCTGATTCTTCTAATCCATACATTTGTAGCATTTCTTTTTTATCTTCATCATCTAATCCTGAAAGTTCTTCTTCCATCTTAACACAAAGTGGAACTACTTCTGCTCTTTCTTTTGAAGCATAATCTTTTACTTTTTGCACTAATTCATCATTTTCAACATTTTCTAATTGATTTTCTGAGACATTTGCAATATATATTATTGGTTTAGTTGTTAATAAAAACATTTCTTTTACCAATTTTTCTTCATCTTCATTAAATTCTAGAACTCTTGCAGATTGACCGCTTTCTAAACATTTCAATATTTTTTCTAACAAATCAATTTCTTCTTGATATTTTTTATCAGCTTTTAAATTCTTTTTTGCTCTATCTAATCTTTTATTTACAGTTTCTATATCTGCAAATATTAATTCTAGATTAATTGTCTCTATATCTCTAATTGGATTTATACTTCCATCAACATGAACAATGTTAGAATCATTAAAACATCTTACAACTTCACATATAGCATCTGTTTCTCTTATATGAGATAAAAATTTATTTCCTAATCCTTCTCCTTTACTTGCACCTTTTACCAAACCCGCAATATCTACAAATTCTATTATAGCATGTGTAACTTTTTGAGGATTATACATTTCTGCTAACTTATCTAATCTTTCATCTGGTACAGCTACAACTCCTACATTTGGTTCTATTGTACAAAAAGGATAATTAGCACATTCTGCTCCTGCTTTTGTTATACTATTAAATAATGTGCTTTTTCCAACATTAGGTAAACCAACTATTCCTAATTTCATTTTTCTCAACCATTCCTTTCTGATTTTTAACTATCTTTAAATAATATTTTCAATTTCTTTCTATTTTAATTCCTGTCATTTTTGCAATACTTTCTTCATAATTTCTATTTTTTAAGTATCTTCTATTAAATTCTTGATATCCTCTAAAAAATTCTTCTACTGCCTTTTCTTTTGAATACGCTTCCCTCATTATCTCAAATTCTGCCTTATTATTTGTCATCATATCAGAAATATCATCAATATTACTTCCAAGCAAATTTACACTCTGTAAATCAATTTCCTGAATTCTAATATTTTGTAACATGAATGGTATTTTTTGCATCAGATACCTTTTTACTGAAAATCCACCACTATTAATAGTTTTGGTTATAAACTGAAATTTTCTTAAATCTCTTTCATATCTAATTTTTTCTTTAGGTATATATCCAATATTTTTAATAAAATTTTCTTTAACAGAATCTGAACTGTCAACCTCATAAATGCATTCTATACCATTAGAATTAAATAATCTCTTTTCAGTTCTAACTTCAGATTTACATTCGTCATAATCCTCTGTTCTTACAAATAAATCTCCTTCTTTTTGTCTAATCATGACTCGCCTTAAACCATTCATGTACAATATACTTCCATCTGGTAAAATATCTAATTTTTTATCAATATATTTTTTTGTCTCATCACTTAAATTAATAATATTTAAATCATCTGACATTTGATTAAGCAACTCATATATCCTTGGATTATTTAAAATCCTTGGTAATACTCCTCTTTGGCTTAAATATTCTTTTAAGTTTTCTATTTTGATTATATTACATACCTCATTCATAGCCACAAATCAGTACACCCTTCTAAACTACCTCTTGTCTTTTATTTTTTTCTTTAGCTCTTCTAAAAATTCATCTATTCTTCTTGTTCCTAAATCTCCACCTTCTCTTGAGCGAACTGATAATGTATTTGTTTCTACTTCTTTTTCACCTACGATTAGCATATATGGAATTTTTTGTAATTGTGCTTCTCTTATCTTATATCCTGTTTTTTCGTTTCTATCATCTACTTCTACTCTTATTCCTTCTGCTACAAATTTTTCTTTTAAGTCATATGCATATTGATGTTGATTATCTGTAATAGGAAGTATTTTTACTTGAACTGGTGCAATCCATAATGGTAACATTCCTTTTGTTTCTTCTAATAGGAATGAAATAAATCTATCAGAAGAACCTAAGATTGCTCTATGAATTACTACTGGTCTATGTGCTTTTCCATCTTCTCCTATATACTCTAACTCAAATCTTTCTGGTAAAGCAAAGTCTAATTGACATGTTGGTATTGTAACATCATGATTCAATGCTGTTTTTATTTGTATATCTATTTTTGGCCCATAAAATGCTGCTTCTCCCTCTGCTTCATAGAAATCAATATTTAATTCTTTTAAAATTTCTCTTAATTGACTTTCTGCTGTTTCCCACATCTCATCATTATCAATATATTTTTCTTTATTGTTTTTATCTCTTAAAGATAATCTATATTGAAATGCTGATGCTGGGAAGCCAAAATCTTTTTGATAAACTTCAACAATTAAATTTAATACTCTTCCTACTTCTTCTTTTATCTGATCTGGTCTTACAAATAAATGAGCATCATTTTGGCACATTTCACGAACACGCTCTAATCCACAAACACTTCCACTTGCTTCATATCTGAAGTCATGTGCTAATTCTCCTATACGAATTGGCAAATCTCTATATGAATGCATTTTGTTTTTATATATTAACATATGATGTGGGCAGTTCATTGGTCTTAATACCATTTCTTCATTATCCATTTTCATTACTGGGAACATATCTTCTTTGTAATGATCCCAATGTCCACTTGTTTTATATAGATCAACATTTGCAAGTGATGGTGTGTATACATGTTCATATCCTAATGAAATTTCTTTATCTTGAATATATCTTTCTAATATTCTTCTTATTGTTGCACCATTTGGCAAATACATTGGAAGACCTGAACCTACTAATTTATGTGTCATAAATATTTCTAATTCTTTTCCTATTTTTCTATGATCTCTTTGTTTTACTTCTTCTAAGAAATCTAAATGTTCTTGCAATTGGCTCGCTTTTGGGAATGATATTGCATATATTCTTTGAAGCATTTTATTTTTTTCGCTTCCTCTCCAATATGCTCCTGATGATGATAAAATTTTTACTGATTTTATCTTTCCTGTACTCATTAAGTGTGGTCCAGCACAAAGATCAGTAAAATCTCCTTGTTTATAAAAACTGATTTCTTCTCCTTCTGGTAATTCTTCAATTAATTCTTGTTTATATGGTTGTCCTTCCATTAATTTTAATGCTTCTTCTTTTGGTAAAGAAAATCTTTCTATTGGTAAATCTTCTTTGATTATCTTTTTCATCTCTTCTTCTATTTTTGCTTTGTCTTCATCTGAAAAAGGTTTTTCTACGTCAAAATCATAATAAAATCCATCATCAATACTTGGTCCTATTGCAAATTTTGCATCTGGAAATAGTCTTTTTACTGCTTGTGCCATTATATGTGATGTTGTATGCCAATATGCTTTTTTACCATTTAAACTTGAATCAAATGTATCTATTACTAATTCACAATCTTCTTTTATTTCATAACGTAAGTCTTTTACTTCTCCATTTACTTCTCCACATGTTGCTACTCTTGCTAGTCCTTCACTTATTTTTTTTGCTACATCTAAAATTGTCATTCCTTCTTGGACCTCTAATTTTGAACCATCTTTTAATGTAATGTTAATCATAATAATTCCTCCCTTTTCTCCCATATAAGTTTATCTGAATGTAATAAGATTAAATTTTAAATGAATTTTGTATTCCACTTAGATTTGTATCATTTTACATTCAAAAAGCTCCTATGGATATTTTTAATTTATCCATAGGAGTGCTATTTACACGGTTCCATCCTATTTTTTACTTAATTTTAAGATTATAACGGGTCTTGACCGTTTGGCTTATTCACCAAAAACTTGAAGAGTTAGTTTTTCAAATATGTTTACTTAAATTAGTTCTCAGCCTTTGACTAATTTTCTCTGTTAGTAACCTTTATTTTACTTTTTCTCTTACTTGTTCTTATTCTTATGTTAATTATTTTATTACCTTTTTATAAAATTGTCAATAGAAATTATTTACTTTTTTTAATAATTATGTTAGTATAATTACTGTTCAGATTAATATTTAATTTGCTTTTATAGCTCAGTCGGTAGAGTGCCACCTTGGTAAGGTGGAGGTCACGGGTTCGATTCCCGTTAAAAGCCCCAAATATATTAACACCTCTTTTATACATTCATATTATATAAAAGAGGTGTTTTTATGAATTCATGTGAATTCCAATAAAATAAACAAATACCATCTATTCAGGTATTTGCTTATTAAAGTCTTTATATATATTTTTCATAGCTTTTTTTCTAATTCTTTGAATTGCATTATCTACTGATTTTACTGGAGAATCCAATTTTTGAGCAATTGCTACATAACTCTCTCCTTTTAAAAATCTGTTCAAAACTTGTTTTTCAAATTTACTCAAGGTTTTATCGATAGTTTTTTCTAACTCTTCATAATTCTCCCTTTTCATAATAGTCTCTAAGGGATCTTCAACTGATTTATTATTTAGATTAGCTATTAATTCTGTACTATCTTCGTCATCATTATCATATGCAGAAATGTTTAAAGACAAATATGAATTTAAAGGAATATGTTTTTGCCTGTTAGAAGTTTTTATCGCTGTAATCAATTGTCTTTCTATGCATAAATTAGCAAATGTTTTAAAAGCATTATTTTTATCTGGTTTATATGTCTTTATGGCTTTAAACAACCCTATCATGCCTTCCTGTATAATATCTTCTTTTTCAGCACCTATTATGTAGTATTTTCCTACTTTCATTTTTACTAATTCTTTATATTTTTCAAGTAAATATGATAAGGCTTGTTCGCTTCCTTCTCTTGCTTTATCTATTATTTCTTCGTCTGTTAAATCTTTATACTCATCTGTTGAAAAAAATACATTTTCGTTAAGCATTAATTAAGTTACCTCCAAATGTCTATTTTTGTTATTATATATATGTAAATGGCTAAAAGTCAAGCATTTTCGTTAAAAATTCACATTTAATTGTAACTATTCAGTCCTCTAATAATTCGAATAGCGCGAGAATGTATTATTTATTAATTTTGGAAAGCGGTGGGGACCGTTCAAAAATTCTCAAAAGTTTGAAAAACTTTTGTTAGAATTTTTAGAATGGGGGAACTGGAAGAATTAATAAATAATACATTCGGGAGCGTTCTTATTTCAAAAGGGCTGAATAGTTACCTTTAGTTTAAGTTTTGGCTAATTATTGCAAAAGTATCATTATTTTCCATTCCCATTTCCCATGATGCTACACCACCTAAATTATATTTGCTTATTAATGAAAGTTTTGCTTGTAAAGACTCATTATCTTCTATCCACATTTTATATGTTGAACCATTTTGTACATATTCTACATAATATTGTTTTAATTCATCATCCCAATTTTTTTGAACATCTGATGGTATAGTTTGGTTAATTTGATTCATTGGTATAGCTTCTTGATCTTCCAAATTGCCATTACCATCTTCTATCCATAATCTTGCATATAAAGGCACATCTAAAATTAATTTATCACTTTCAACTTCATAAGTTTGTAAAAATTTTTGTAGATTTAATTCAACCCAGTTGTATCCTGCTGTTGTTCCCGCTTTATCACTAGATGCTCCATATTGATCATATGCCATAAATATTAAGTAATCTGCAACATCTCCTAAAACAAGTCTATCAAAACATAGAGACCATGTATCTGCTCCATCTGGTGCAGTAACATCAACAGAAAGTACTGCTCCTATTTCTTTTAACCTTGGCTCTAATTCGATTATAAATCTAGAAAATAAGTCAATATCTTCCTTTTTCATATTTTCGAAATCTATGTTAATTCCATCTAACCCATATTTTACACAATAATCAACAATTGACTCTATTAATTCTTGTCTATTGTTATAGCTATTCATTATACTTGAAGTAATATTCATCATTCCTGAACCCGCATTTTGTACCATTGCCCATACTTTGTATCCATTATTATGAGCCCAATTAATATATGCTTGTCCACTCTCTCCCACATTTTCTTCTAATTCTCCATTTGAATTTAAATGGAAGAATGCTGGAGAAACTACATTTATTCCATCTATTGTCGTTCCATCTCTATTTGGCGCAGATGCCACTTGCGAATAATAATCCCAAACTAAATTAACTTTTCCGTCTATTTGCTTTTCTTCATCTATATTTTGTCTTGTAACAACTACATTTGCTAATTTATTAGATTTTACATATCCTATTTTTCCATTTTCAGTTCTTATTTTAGTATATTTTCCCTCTTCTGAAACAACAATTACATAGTCGCCTTTTTCAACTCTATCTAGAGTCCTTGAAATAAAGTTCGTAGAAGATTTAACTGCCATATTTGCATTTGCAATAGCCTTTTTTTGCTCTCTTGAAATAGAATCTACTGTTACAACTTTAGAATCCTCTATATTTTCAATTTCTATCCCATAAACATCTTTTAATTCTGTCAATGGCAAATATATTTGATCATTTTCTTTAATAGCATGAGCATATGTTGATGTATTTGAACCATTCACAGTCATTTGATTTTCATCAAAACCAATTGCTGCTATCTTATCTTCATAAGTTGTTACAATTTGATTATTTTCTGTGTCTTCATAAATATATTTATCAAAAAAGTTTGCTAAGTCATCTTTTGATACATATATTTCATCATCTTGAATTAATATTTCATTTTTTAAATAATCTGTTACATTATTATTATTAATTACTAAATTTGTTTTTTCATTTTTCCCTACAATAATATAATCATTAGCTATAAATCCAATTATTCCTAAAATTATAACTGCCAATATAATTATAAAAATTCTTATTATCCTCTTTTTCTTTTGATTAACATTTGGTACTCTTTTTACTCTTTTTGCTGTTTTCATTTATTATTCATTCCTTTCTATCCTAGATATAGTTTCGAAAAGAATATTAATTATCTTACAAACTAATTCCTTTTCTTGTGTATTTTTCTACCGATTTTACGCTAAGTATAATACCTAGAATTAAATATAACATAAAAATTTATTTTATAAAACACTTTTTTACATTTTTTTCATATTTTTTAATGTTTGTTTTTGCTCATCTGTAATTCTGTATGATTCTATACTCTTTTGAATTGCTTTATTAAATGTAAATTTATCAATTTTACTGATTTTTAAATATTTATACGTCTTATCATAAAATTTAACTGCACATGTAGATAAAGCCCATGCCGCCGCCATTTGAACATAATATGCATTACTTTTTATATTATCTATAATTTTTAGAACTTCATCTATATATTTTTCATCTATATAAAAATCTAAAATCATTACTAATGCAAATCTTAGTTCAAATTCTTTATCTGATTTTAAATATTCTTTTAGAAAATCCCAAACTCTTTCTTTATTTTTCTCAGTAATTTTTAATCCAGCACAAAATGTATCACATACAGCCCAATTGTTTATTTTGGGTATAAATTCTTTTATGTATTCTAATTTTTCACTAAAATCCTTCTTTTTGTCCTGACCTATTACCATTCCTTGCAACATTATACTTTCATAATATTTATCACTTAAATTATATAATATTTCATCTAATGTGTATTCTTTTAATAGGTCTTTTGCATATTTTCTTAATATTGGTACTCTAACTCCTAATATGTTATCTACGCCTGGACATAATTTTAACTGAAATTCTTTATACTTTTTATCGGTTAATTCCTTTAATTTTTCTTCAATTATTGCCATTTTTTGCATTTTTATTATCATTCCTTTATTATGATATAAATTTTGTTTAAAAAATTAAATATAATATATCATAAAAATATCTTTTTGACTATAAATATATAAGATTTTAAGATTTTTTAGTACTTTTTGTTTTTTGATTCATATAATATGATTAAAAGGAGGAATTTTAAATGTTTAATAGAAGAAGATATCATTGCATGAATAATAATTATGATAATAATTCATGTAACTGTCAAAATGACATAATTGAAACTAAATGTAGTAATGTTGTATCATTTGAAAATTCAAGTGATAGTTGTGATTGTGGTTTTGATGAAGATATGAATGTTTTCCCTGAAAATCCAATGCTAGCTCAAAGTTATGTTCCTATTCAATATATGGATAAAACTTTTGTACCTTGTGCTGGACTAAAAATGGGAACTATTTTCCCTGAATTAGTTAGTCCTTACTACCCAGGTCAATCTATGGAAGAAATAAAATATCTTGAAGAATCAAATAAAATTGGAAAGGGGTGCAATAAATGTCAATAGAAGAAAATAGGAATTGTAATTGTCAGATGCAAACTGATAATTCTTACATGGTAGTTTCTAACTATAATAATTCAAATAATGATGAGGAAAGAACTATAGACTGTGATGTAAGAAGAGAAATGATAAATGAAATAAGATGTTTAGATTTCGCTATAAATGAACTTGCTCTTTATTTAGATACGCACCCAACAGACCAAAGAGCTCTTTGCCTTCATAGAAAGTATTGTAAAGAGGTTAAAGATTTGAAAGATAAATATCAAAAAGTTTATGGTCCTTTGACTATTAATTATCCTTGTAATAAATGGAGATGGCTTGAAGAACCATGGCCTTGGGAAAGGGGGAATTTCTAATGTGGACTTATAATAAAATGTTACAATACCCAATTAATATTAAATGTACTGACCCAAAACTCGCAAAAGTAATTATTTCTCAATATGGTGGTCCTGATGGTGAACTTGCTGCTTCTCTTCGTTATTTATCTCAAAGATTTGGTATGCCAGACCAAAAATCAAAAGCTATTTTAAATGATATTGGTACAGAAGAATGTGTACCGTTATGATGTCAATAGCTAAAGACAGGGATTACAATCTTAGCTATTGACTGTAAAATATTAGATTTTAGCTATTTTAGGATAGATATGTAACTCAAAGTTGGTTGG
>CAJFJY010000004.1 GCA_904384205.1 uncultured Clostridia bacterium
TAAATTGCATAAATATGCAAAAATATTTAATATTGAAGATGAACTAAGAAAATATCTGGAGGTTTTGCTATGATAGCTAAAAATAGAGCACAACTAAAAGCGTGGATAAAAAATATGTCAAAAAAAGTTGAGGTAAATGAAAATATTATCTTACAAAATTATATGCTAGAGAGGCTATTAGAAAGAATTGCTGTATCAGAATATAAATATAAATTTATATTAAAAGGTGGAATGCTAATAATAGCTATAGTTGGAATAGATATGAGAAATACACTAGATATGGATGCAACAATAAAAGGTTTTGACTTAAAAAAAGACAACTTAGAAAATATATTAAATGAAATTTTTAATATTGATTTAGATGATGGTGTAACTTTTGAATTTAGAGGAATAAAAGAAATAAGACAAGAAGATGAATATGGTGGATACAGAGTATCATTAGATGCCAAGTTTGATAAGTTAGTTGTACCTATGAAACTAGATATAACAACAGGAGATGTTATTACTCCAAAAGAAATAAAATACAAATTTGATTTGTTGTTTGAAGAGCGTTCTATAGAGATACTTGCTTATAATATGGAAACTGTAATTGCAGATAAATTTGAAACAATTATATCTAGAAATGTTGATACTACAAGAGCAAGAGATTTTTATGATATTTATATTTTATGGACAACACAACAGAAAAATTTTGATAAGAAATTGCTAAACTAAAAAGATTTCTGAGCACACAGGAATTAAGCATTATGAGATAGATTCAATAGTTCACAATGATAAGAATAATATAAAAAGATCAGAAAATGAACAAATTAATATAATAAATCAAATAAATAAAAATGTCGATTGGATAATAGAAGGGACTTTAAGGAAAAAATTTATATATATTATTAGATTTGGCTGATAAAGTAATATATATAGATATTCCATTAAGAATAAGGAGAAGAAGAATTATTTTAAGATATTTAAAGCAAAAACTAGGAATAGAAAAATGTAATTATATACCAAATAAAGAAATGTTAAAAAATATGTTTAGATGGACAAATGATTATGAAAAAGAAAAAAATAAATTTGAAAGGAATTTACGCAAATATAAAGACAAAGTAGAGGTTTTTAATGAAAGTTCTGAAAATATATTTAAAAAATTTATAAAAACTCTTGACAATATATAAAAAAGTTAGTATAATAAATTTCGTCGGAAGGACAAAAGGTCGCTTAGCTCAGCTGGGAGAGCATCTGCCTTACAAGCAGGGGGTCATAGGTTCGAGCCCTATAGCGACCACCATGTTTTTACGGCCTGGTAGTTCACAGTTGGTTAGAACGCTAGCCTGTCACGCTAGAGGTCGACGGTTCGAGCCCGTTCCAGGTCGCCATTTTTTTATTGCATAGGAAATTTCGCAAGAAATTTCCGGAGCAACAAGGTTAAGTTTCCTTGGCTGTGCATATTCGCGAAGCGAAATGCACAGCTGGCGAAGCCACTTTTCTTATATAAATGGCTTCATAGCTCAGTTGGTAGAGCAGGGGACTGAAAATCCCCGTGTCAGTGGTTCGATTCCACTTGAAGCCACCAAACAAGACTTGCAGAAATTTCTGTTAAGTCTTTTTTCTTTTTAAAACAAATAAAAAATATGAATTAATTTCAAATTAAATCCAATTAATGTAGTAACCAAATTGAACTTACCACCATATCATATATTATACAAAGGAACAACAAAAGAAAGAAAAAAGCTTTTTGAAAGGAGGTCTAGACTATGCCAGAAAACAGAGGATGTGGTGGTTTTGGATTTGGTGATGACTGCTGCTGGATATTAATCCTTATAATATTAATCTGCTGCTGTTGTGGAGGAAATAGAGGAGGATGCTGCTAATTTCCCAACATACACAAAGATAACAAAAAACACCTTTGAAAAAAGGTGTTTTTGTATTATAATATATAAAAAATTATTTTTCCATCTTCATATTATCTCCATATCTTTTAATCTTTTGAGTAGTAGTTTTTTCAAACTCTTTATCCCTAACAATAAAATTCTTAATGTGCTTGTAATTAGGCAATTTGCTATTTACGCTAGCAACGACATCAGACATCAACTTTTTAATCTCTGATTTAGTAGGAACAGACCCCTTTAAATACTCAGTAATAGCCTCAATATTAGGAAGGATTTGAGCATTAACATAGGTTTCATCATCATTATCTTTTTTCATTCCTAAAACTAAAGATTCAGAAACTAGAGGATTATCATTTAAATAATATTCAACTTCTTCAGGGTAAATATTTTTTCCATTTTTAGTAACAATAACACTTTTACATCTACCTGTTATATATAAATATCCATTTTCATCAATTTTACCAAGGTCACCTGTGTGAAACCAACCATCTTTTAAAACTTTATTAGTTTCTTCAGGCATATTGTAATAACCAAGCATAACATTAGGACCTTTAACTAATATTTCTCCAACACCAGTATCATTTGGATTATCAATTTTATATTCAACATTAGGAATAGGAAGACCAGCACTATCCTCTTTTTTATAAAAATCAGTATTACCTGCGACTAATGGAGAACATTCTGTTAAACCGTAACCTTGTAAAGTATTTAAATTCCAATTATCAAAATCTTTAATAATATTAGGGTTAATACTTGCAGCACCTACAATAAATACACGAAGTCTGCCACCTAAAGTATTTTTGATTTTTCTTTTAACAACTTTCTTAATAATAAAAGGTAAATCATCAAAAGGATTTTCATTTTCTTTTTGATATTTTTTAGGAAGTGTTTTGTTCATACTTTTAACTATATTTTTATGCACATTTTCCAAAAGTAAAGGAACACATAGTATAACAGATGGATGAAATTCGTTAATATTTTCTAAAATATGTCTTAATCCTTCACAATAACAAATGCTTGCACCACTATAAATAGGTAATAAAAATCCAAGTGTACATTCATATGTGTGATGCAAAGGTAGAATAGAGAAGAATAAATCTTTACGAAGCACTTTTACAATTCCATATGTTGATAAAATGTTAGAGCAAATATTTCTTTGTGATAGGCAAACACCTTTTGCATTACCAGTAGTACCAGAGGTAAATAATAAAATTCTCATTTCATCAGGATCAACATTGATTTTTTCAAATTCTTTGTTTCCGTTTTCTAAAAGAGAATATCCATCTTTTAGTTTTGTAGAATAACAAAAAGTATTTTTTAAATCATCCTTATCATCAAAATCTATGAAAATAATATTTTGATTTTTTAAATCTCCAAATTTTTCAAATACGCCTCTGATATTTTTATCATCACCAAGCATGCAAGAAGCTTCTGATACATTTAAGAAATTTATAATATCATCAGTGTGTAATTCTTTATCTAATGGGACAACTATACCGACAATAGAAGCTGCCAAATATGAAACAGCCCACATATATGAATTTTTACCAATAACTGCAATTCTTTTTCCAAGAAAGCCATCTTCAATTAATTTTGTTCCTAAAGCAAAAACATCATTTTTAAAACTTTCATATGTTTGGCTATATATTTTACCATTCTTGTCCTTCAATTTGAAAGCAGTTCTTGTTTTATAAATTTCTGCAGATCTTTCAAGCATATCTTTAAAATTTGTTACTTCTTCGCATTTGTGGTATTTAGTTTTTAATTTTTCTGCAACTGATAAATTTTTACTCATAATATTACGACCTTTCAATTTTAATATATATCACCCCTCCAATTTTTAACAAAATAGCATTGGCGGGAACGAAAAAATAATATATTATAACATATAGTTAAATTTTTAAAAATAATTATTCATATCTATAAAAATTATAATTTACATCTTTTCTCAAAGTTATACTCCCATCATAAATAGAAGAAGAATCATCTTGATAAGGAATATCAAAATAAACAGTAGTTTTAAATTTTTGATTTTTATTATTAGTTATATCAATATCAAAAGAAACAGAACAAGCGATAGAGTCTAAAGACACATTACATCTTTGAAGAAGAGAACCATCATAAACAATCGGAATACTTGTATCTGTGATTGTATAATCAGACTTAATATTATCATTAACATATGATAAAACAATCGGATTTGCACAATTGTTATATAAAACAGGTTTAGACAAATCAGCAGTATTCTCAGAAGTTATCTCAAAATTCAATTCTCCATTAATCAAATTATTTTCATCAAAAGCATGACTTGCGAAAGAAGTTAAATTTTTATAATATAATTTAGGATTTCCGACTAGTTGGTAATTTTGTAAAATTTATATTATTAATCCTTACATCCTTTAATGTGTTTTCCAAAGTATTTTCATCAGAATGATTATTTATAAATAAAGCAATATCAGTAAATGCATACAAATTTTCTATTGTGAAATTAGTTCTACTGCTAGATTTATTTTTAGAATCACTACTACTAAAAAACACTATTCTATCAATAGAAAAAATAGTATTCTCATTCTTTTCAGCAAATGACAACAATGAATTTTCATAATTATTTTTTCTCATACTAGTTGAAATGAAATAGTATAAAAGAAAACATAAAATAATAATTAAAAAAATTGCAATACATAATAAAATAAATTTTTTAGTATCAATTTTTTCTAATCTTTCAGTCTTTTTAGTATTTGATTTTTTATTTTTCATTTTTACAATCATTCCTTTTTAATGTACAAATCAGGTTGGAAAAGAATTAAATTTTGGCTAGGAAAACAAGTCTGAAATTTATGAGGCGTATGTGTGTACGTTGATTAAATTTCAAACGAAGTTCGCCACTGCGCGACGCCAAAATTATAATTATTTTTCAACCTAAGATTCCTTTAATGCCAATAAAAGCAATATTATAATATTACATTTTAGCCACAAAATCAAGAGTTAACTCAAAGTATGTGGAAAATTACCAAAAAAAACTAATCTTTTTAAATTGACAAAAAACTGCATAAATATTAAAATATAGACAGGTGATGTTTAATGAAATCAAAAGAAAAAAAGACATATAAAATAAAGTTATCAATAAAGAATATTTTATATTTTATGGCAGGCATTATTATTTTATTATATATGTTTATGTTTTATAACCTATATTTTACAAATAATGAAACATATGCAAAAGAAACTGATTCAGAACCAGAAAATATAAAAATAAGTGAAGCAAATGAAATAGACATTGATAGTATAATAAATGAAAATTCAAAGCCAGGATATAGAGAAGAAATAACTAGAGAAGAACAAGAATTAGAATATTTAACAACATATAATGTAAATCCAGATATTCCAAAAGGTATATCATATGTTGTTAAAGAAGGAAGAAAAGGAACACAAGAAATAACAATAAAAAGAACATATCAAAATGATCAATTAATATCAGAAGAACAAATTGATGCTGTAATGACAAAAGCAACATTAAATAAAGTTGTAGAAATAGGTGGAGGAAAGACCACAAGTAACAAAAAAGTAAAAGTTGGTGACAATGTATATGTTACATCAGATATGCTATCAGTCATGTCAGAGCCAAATATGGAATCTAAAAAAGTTGCAACATTAAAAACAGATGAAAAACTTGAAGTTTTGGAAATTACTCAAAATTGGTATAGAGTTCTATCTAGTAGCATAGAAGGCTGGGTTGAACAAGAATGTACTACATATTTAGAACCAGATTATGAAGATAAAATAAATAATAATGAAAGTGCAGGACAAGCATCAAACCAAAATATTCAGAAATTAAGTTTTGGAATGAATCTAAATAAACCAAGTGGATTAAGTTTAGAACAATTTAAAAAAGTATTAACTGATGATAAAGATGTGAATAATGTATTCCAAGACAATGCAGAATATTTCTATTACATAGAAAAGCAATATAATATAAATGGATTATTTGTTGCAGCAGTAGGAATACATGAAAGTGGATGGGGAACATCTAAAATCTCTAAAAATAAATATAACTTATTTGGATATGGAGCATATGACTCTAACCCATATAATGGAGCATATACATTTTCTGATTATTCAGAAAGCATAGATTTGATTGCAAGGGTATTTGTTAAATACTACTTAAACCCTAAAGGCACAAGTATATACGGAGGAGAAACAGCATCAGGAAAATATTATACATCTCCAACTCTTTCAGGAGTAAATGCAAAATATGCATCAGATAAAAACTGGGCAAATGCAGTATATAAGCAAATGCAGTATTTATATAATAAATTGTAGTTTTTTTTGTAAATTTCCTTGCTATTTTTCCAAAGTTATTGTATGATATAGAGGTAAATATTATTATAGGATTATTTTGGATAATAGATAAAGAAAGGGGCTTTTTAATAATGAAGAAAAGGATAGTACTATTTTCAATAGTAGCATTAGTAGCATTGATTTTCACATTTTTCTTATTTAGCAATAAAGCTTTAGCAGCAAACGAAGTAATAGACGATACAACAGAAAGCCGATTAATAGAAATAAAAGATAATCAAGCAAAATCATTAGAAGATTACCAAGAAAAATATGGAGATGACACATATGGAATGGTAGCCTATATATTGAATTTAGTAAGAATTTATAGTATCCCATTTTGCTTTTTAGGAATTGCTATTGGGGCAATACATAAATATGTAATAGGTATTAGAAAGTTAGATACCCTAGAAAGAGGTATGGGACTTATAGTATCTTTTGTAACAATATTAATAATATGCCAAATTTTACCACTAGCATTTGCAGTGTTTGTTAAATTTGGAAGGGGGTAACAAATGAAAGTTCTATTTGCTGTAAGTAATGAAGAGATATCAGAGTCTATAGTAAAAAGATATCAAAAAGAATATAAAGAAATTATTTCATATAAAAATGTATATTACTTTAATGCAATATTAAAAGAATTACAAAGAGATAAAACTTATGACAGAATAGTCATAAGCGAAGATTTGGAAACTTTTTCACATACACAATATGATCAAATAGATAAATTTATATTTGAAAAGTTAGATGGAATTAGTGATGAAGCATTTAATCAAGATGGAGATAGTATACCAATAGTACTTATATGCACTGACAGAAGAACAAAATCAGATCAAATGTTATCTAAGTTTTTTGGCATAGGAATTTACAATGCAGTAATTGGAAATGATAGAAGCATAGAAGAAGTATGTAATCTAATACGTAAACCACGTTCAAAAAGAGATGCAAAAACATATTATAAAATAGAATCAGAAGATGTTAATTATAAGCCAGAAAATGAAAATGATGTCAGTGAAGTAGAAATACAGAATATATTAGCACATTTTAAAAGATTAGGAAAAAATGAAGCTAAATATGTTGAGAGTTTTGACAATATTGCAGCACAGTATAATGATATGCAATTAAAAGTTATATGTAAATTTTTGCCACTTAATGTAAGAGCAGTATTGGAAGAAAGTTCTCCAAAATATCAGAAACTTATATCATATAATAAAAAAGTATCTAAAGACTTAAAAAAGCCAGAAAATGTTGAAAAAGTAAATAAAGGTACAACTGAAAAATTATTGAAATTGAAAGATCATGATAATATTTTATCTAACCCAGTTGTAATACCATCAGCTATAAAAACAGAAGGAAAAAGAAAATTAACAAGAGCACCAAAAGTAGTACAAACACAGAATAACATAGATGAAATAGAAAAGATAGTAGAGCCAGAAGCTACGCAGATGACACAAACTAGAGAAGTAAAACAAGAACCAATAACTAATGTAGAAGAAATAAAAACTGAACCAGTAAATGAAAATGTAGTAGTTGAAGCTCCAAAGAAAAGAAGAGGAAGACCACCTAAAAAACAAGTGGCAGAACAAGAAGTTCAAAAACCAAAAAGAGGAAGAGGAAGACCACCTAAAAAAGAAAAATTGGAAGAAGAAAACACAGTTCTTCCCGGATTCGAAGATGTTAATGATAACATAAATGATACAGTCTTACCTGGATTTGATGATTACAACAACCAAAAAGATGAAAATGATACAATATTACCAGGATTTGAAGATTTCGATAGCAAAGAGCCTGAAAATGACACAGTATTACCAGGATTTGATGATTACAATACTTCACAAGAGAGTAACAATATTGAGTTACCAGGAATAGATGACGATGATTGGGCTGATGAAAAAGAAACAATTAGAGTAATAAATAGTAGTAGCTCTGCAAAAAGTAATACTCCTACTAATTATTCTAATAATAATGTATCAAATAACGACTACAATAATAACCAATATAAACCAACAAGTGAAAATTACTTAGCTAAAAATGAAGCAGAAGAAATAGATAATGTAGACATTTCAAATCTATTAACATCTGATAAAAAGATAGCTTGTTTTGTAGGAACAAGTAAAAATGGAACATCATTCATAATAAATAATATAGCTCAAATCTTATCAGCAAATGGTATAAATACAGCAATTTTAGATACAACAAAAAATAGAAATGCATATTACATTTATACAAAAAATGAAGAAGAACTAAGAAAAATATCTTCTCAATGTATAGATGGATTAATTCAAGGACAAGCAAACGGAATAAAAGCAAATAAGAATTTAACAGTTTATACAGACTTACCAAATGAAAGTGACTCAATTAAATATTCTGGAAAAATATTAGAAACGCTAGTAAAAAATCATTCATTAATATTAGTGGACTGTGATTTTGATACACCATTTAACTATTTTAAACAAGCACAAGAGATATATTTAGTACAATCATTAGATGTTTTAACAATACAACCTCTAACAGCATTCTTAAGAGAACTAAAAGCTAAAAACATATTAGAAGAATCAAAATTAAAAATAGTCTTGAACAAAGTTGTAAAAGTAAGAGGAATTAATGAACAAGCAATAATAGGAGGAATGGCATATTATAATGACCCAGCAATGTCATATATGACAGAATTATTTGATAGAACATTAATAAAATACATATCAATACCATTTGACCAAGATGTATATGCAAATTATTTAGGATCTTTGATTGATTGTGATATATCATTAAAAAGATATCCAAAAAATATAATGCAATCATTAAATGAATTATCAAATGTAGTTTATCCATTAATATCTGGAAAATCTACATATAAGCCACCAACAGTTAATAATAACGGTTTTTCACCTAGTATAAATTCAACATTGAATCAAATGAGAAAATATTAAAAGTAAACATTAAGGGGGAAAAGAAAAGTGCTGATAGCAATTGTAGTAATACTAATAATTGTAGTAATTGGTTTAATAATATATAACCTAAGCATCCATAAAAAAATACAAACTTTTAAAAATATAAATCAAAAAATAACAAATTTATCTGTTGTTCAAGATTTTATAAATACTATTGGAGAAACTTCATCAGTTGATGAAAAAATAAAGAAAATAAACGAAATATTAATAGAAAAATATGAAATAAAATATTCAACAATAGTAGTATTTGATGGTGCAGAATATATAATAAAAGCTTCAAATGTTGACCAAAGACATTGGGAATCATTAAAAAGCTTACAAGATGTAGAAATGTTTAAAGATAGCATATCATCAGGAATACCAAAATATGTTACAGTAAATAATGAAAATGAAAGATTACCATATCAAAAAATGGAATTTGGAAGAGCAAAATCAGCTATATTTTTCCCTTTATATATAGATAATGTATATATAGGATACTGGATTATAGAAAGTGGAACACCACATGACTTTGACAATGTAGATACAACTGTACTAGAAGTAATAAAAGAAAATATAGTATCAGTATTAAAAACAGTAACACATCAAAGAACATTAGAAGCAATTGTAAGACAAGACTTATTTACAGGGTTAAACTCAGAAGAATATCTATATGGCGAAGGAAAAAGAGTAATTGATCAATATACTACTTCTACAATATGTATGTTTAGAATTAATAATCTAGAAGAAATAAATAAAAAATGCTCAAGAGAACTTGGAAATGAAGTTGTAACTCAAGTAAGTAATATTATTAAAGAAAATATAGCCGATACATATGTTTTTGTAAGATATATGGGACCTAAATTTGTAATTGCATTTTCAGGAGTAAATATAGATAGTGTTGCAGATTTCTTAAATGATATAAAAGCAACAATAGAAAACACAGTAGTCAGTTTAAAAAATGAAGAAGGAGAAATCATAAAAGGGCAACAAGCAAAACCAGTATTAAATTTTGCATTAGCAACATATTATAAAGGAACAGGATTAGAAGAATTATTGAAAAAGCTAGAAGACTACTTAGACCATGCAGATAAAAAAGAAAGCGAAATTACAAATATTTAACTAAAAAGGAGGAAAAATATGAATTTTGATAAAACAATGAGTTTTGAAGTTGAAAAAGCAGAAAATGCTAAAACAAAAGAAGTGTTAAAAGAAGTTTATGAAGCATTACAAGAAAAAGGATACAATCCTATAAACCAAATAGTAGGTTACATTTTATCAGGAGATCCTACATATATAACTAGCCATAAAGATGCAAGAAATAAAATAAGAACAATTGAAAGAGATGAACTATTAGAAAAAATGGTTAAAAATTATATAGGAATAGAAGAATAATGAGAATATTAGGAATTGATTATGGAGAAGCACGAGTAGGAGTATCAATCACAGACGAATTAAATATAACTGTACAAGGATTAGAAACTATTCAAAGAAATAATTCTGATAAAAATGTGCTTAAAAGACTAGATGAAATATTAGAAAAATATGATATAGATACAATTGTTGTAGGATTACCATTAAATTTAAATGGTACAAAATCTCAAAGAACAGAAATAACAGAAAAATTTATTCATAAGTTAAAATGTAAATATAACAAATTAAAAATAGATACAATGGATGAAAGATTAACAACAGTAGAAGCACAAAAAACTATGAATTTATTAAATGTTAATAAATCAAAGAAAAAGGAAATAGTAGACACAATTGCAGCTGTATACATATTAGAAGCATATTTAAAAAGAAACAACATACAAAAATAAAAAAATAAAATATTATATAAAAATAGTATTGCAGTTTTTTATTAAATAATGTATATTATATTTAATATTTGCATATTAAGCAAAAAAATGTAGATATTAATATTATATTATTATAAGAAAAGCGTTTTGCTATGTTAGTCTTTGAAGCCAAAGCAAAACATATGCCACTCACTTCGTTCGGGCGGACTAATGTAGCTTAACCTTGCTTTATACGGAAAGATGCATTAAAAAATGCACTTTCCTATAAAGTAAAAAAATAATTGAAAGGAGAAATAATATGGACGAAAACGAAAATTTTGAAGGAGAAGAACTAGATAATATAATCATACTAAATGATGAAGATGGTAATGAGGTTAAATTTGAATTTTTAGATTTAATTGATTATGAAGACGAAGAATATATAGTTTTATTACCAGTCACAGAAGAAGGAGAAGAGGAAGAAGGAGAAGTTGTAATCTTAAAAGTTGAAGATACAGACGATGATTCAGAAGAAGAATCATATGTAAGTGTTGAAAATGAAGATACACTAAACAAAGTTTTTGAAATATTTAAAGAAAGATTCAAAGATGATTTCGATTTTGTTGACTAAAATCATAATGGCAGATAATTTAGTCTGCCAATTTTTTAAATTATAGGAAATGTAATTTCCTATAATTTAAAAAATACAGTTGCACACAAATTTTACTAATGTAAAATTTGGCGCATGAACAATTACGCGGGCTTTAAAATGTTATAAACAGATAAAATGTTCAAAAAAGCCCGCTATTGTTCTATTATATAACTCAAACTTATAGTTATAAGATAATATAGGGGGAATAACAAATGAGTAAATTTTCAACATATTTATTATTAATGTTTATGATAATATTTTGGTTGCTAAGAATTGTAATAACAATAATGGCACAACTAGGAAAAGATTTTATGGGAATTGTCCCAATAAATCAAACTTTTGAAGTAGTATTATTATTCTTGTTTTTGCTTTGTGCAATATTAGTAGTAAAAAGAAAACTACTAGGACCTTTATTATATTTAGGATTACATGCAGTATACTTTGGAGGAGACATAACAGATAAAATAGGAATTTTAGCATCTGGAGAAACATTAACTATGGGGCAATCTGCAGATTTAATGTTATCAATTATAGGAATAATAATACCTCTAGCAGTTTTGATAGACCTATTATTAGATAGAGGAAGAAAAGAACATCCAGTAGATAAAAAGACAGACTGGTTCTACAAAAATGAAAAATTCGATCGTGAATTAGATGAAAGAGCAGATAAAAATAATTATAGAACTTTATAAAAGCTCTTCTAATACACAATGTTTATAGTGACTGAAAGTATGTTATATTATAAATCAAAAAATTTAATAGTATTATTTAGCCCCTCCATTAATTGAAGGGGCATTTTAAAAAAATAAGTAGAGAAGCAGGAGAGTGAGAATAGTGAGCGATAATATGAATATTAACTGGTATCCAGGCCATATGGCAAAAACAAAAAGACAAATAATAGAAGATTTAAAAATAATAGATATAGTAGTAGAGCTATTAGATGCTAGAATACCAATATCAAGTAGAAATCCAGATATCGAAGAAATAACAAAAAATAAGAAAAAAATTATAGTACTTAATAAGTGTGACTTAGCAGATGAAAAAGAAAATGATAGATGGCTACAATATTTTAAATCAAAAGGAATATCAGCAGTACTCACAGATTCTAATACAGGAAAAGGAATAAATAACTTTATAAAAGAAGTAGAAAAAATGATGGAAGAAGAACAAAAAATATTAGCACAAAAAGGAAGAACAGGAAGAAAAACAAGAGTAATGATATTGGGAATACCAAATGTAGGAAAATCATCATTTATAAATAGGATATCAAAAAGAAGTAGCGCAGGAGTAGGAAATAAACCGGGAGTAACAAAACAGAAACAATGGATACGAATAAACGAAAAAATTGAATTATTAGACACACCAGGAGTATTATGGCCTAAATTTCAAAGTGAAGAAGTAGCATTAAATTTAGCTTTTACAGGAACAATAAAAGAAGAAATATTAGATAAAGTAGAAATTGCATATCAACTAGTAAAATATTTGTTAGAAAACTATAGAGAGAATTTGTGCAAAAGATACAACTTAACAAACGAATATATAGAAACAATTTTAAAACAAGATAGAGCAGAAAATGAAAATATATATGAAATAATGTTAGAAATAGGAAGAAAAAGAAAATGCTTAATATCAGGTGGTAATGTAGACGAAGAAAAAACATCTAGAATGATAATTGATGAATTTAAAAATGGAATACTAGGAAAGATAACATTAGAAAAGGTGAAATAAAATGGAAGAATTTCTAGAAATAAAAAGAACAGTAGAAGAAGTAAAATTAATGCCACCACTAACATGGGCATATATAGGAGATTGCGTATATGAATTATATGTTAGAACCAAACTAGTAAATGAAACAAACCTAAAACCACATTATTTACATATAGAAGCAATAAAAAAAGTAAAAGCAAAAGCACAAGCAGAAACACTAAATAAAATATATGAAGAATTAACAGAAGAAGAAAAAGATGTAGTAAGAAGAGGAAGAAATGCAGAAAATCATCATTTGCCAAAAAATGCAAATGTACAAGAATATATGTATTCAACGGCATTTGAAGCATTAATAGGTTACTTATATTTAACAAAACAAGAAAAAAGATTAAAACAAATACTTGATTTTTGTTAAAATCGTGATATAATATTAAAAATTAAAAAGAAAAGGCAAAAATAAGGACAACATAAATAGAAATATCTTAAAGAGAGCCAAAGGAAGCTGTGAATTTGGTAAGTAAAAACTATTTATTATCACCTTATTAGTCACTAAATCGAAAAAATTAATTTAAGTAAATTTAGTCGTAACTCTGCGTTAAAGAGAAATGAGAGAGTAATAATATAATTTGTCATATATTATGCTAAATTAGGTGGTACCGCGGAAACTACTTCGTCCTATAGATGAAGTAGTTTTTTTGTTCACCCAGGATTTAGGGACGGTCCTTAAAATCCCTTCTAAAAGGGATTTTGGGGACGGACCTCAAAAAATTTAAAAATTTCAAAATTGAAACCTGTCCCCAATTGACCAAAAATGGTTAAATGGTACCTGTCCCCAATTGACCAAAAATTAGAAGGAGGTATTTTTATGTACAAAAAAGTTGAGTTAAAAGATGGTTTTGCCGGAATGGAAAAAGAAGTTGCAAAAAGGTGGAAAGAGAATAATATTATTCAAAAAAACTTTGATATGAATAAAGGAAAAAGATATTTTACTTTTTATGATGGCCCTCCAACAGCAAATGGAAAGCCACATGTTGGACATATCGAAACAAGAGTAATTAAAGATATTATACCAAGATACAAAGTTATGAAAGGCTATCAAGTAATTCGTAAAGCTGGTTGGGATACACATGGGCTTCCAGTTGAATTAGAGATAGAGAAAAAGTTAGGAATATCAGGAAAACAACAAATTGAAGAATATGGTGTAGAAAAATTTGTTAAAGAGTGTAAAGAGAGTGTGTTCACATATGTTCATATGTGGGAAGAAATGACAAACAAAGTTGGATTCTGGGTTGATATGGAGCATCCATATGTTACATATCATAATGATTATATAGAATCTGTATGGTGGGCATTAAAGCAAATGTGGGAAAAAGGTCTATTATATGAAGGCCACAAAGTAATGCCATATTGTCCAAGATGTGGAACAGCGCTTTCATCACATGAGGTTGCACAAGGATATAAAGATGTAAAAGATTTAACATGTGTTGCAAAATTCAAAGTTGTTGGAAAAGACAATACATATATTTTAGCATGGACAACAACTCCATGGACATTACCTTCAAACTTAGCTCTTTGTTTAAATAAATCTTATGAATATGTAGAAGTAAAAGCAAATATAGGAACAGATGATGAACCAAAATATGAAAATTATATTTTAGCTAAAGATTTATTAGAAGCAGTATTAAAAGAAACACCATATGAGATTGTAAAAACTTTCAAAGGTGAAGAATTACTTGGAACAAAATATAAGCAATTAATGCCATTTGCTAAAGTAGAAGGAAAAGCATTTGAAGTTATACATGGAGACTATGTAACTCTAACAGATGGTACAGGAATAGTACATATTGCACCAGCATATGGTGAAGATGATAGCTTAGTTGCAAAACAAAATGGAATTGCATTTGTTAACTTAGTTGATAAAGAAGGAAAATTTGTTAAAGAAGTAGAACCATGGGCTGGAAAATTTGTAAGAGATTGTAATGAAGATATATGCAAATGGCTTGCTGAAAATAACAAATTATTCAGCAAAGAAAAACATATGCACTCATATCCACATTGTTGGAGATGTGATACACCACTTTTATATTATCCAAAAGAAAGTTGGTTTGTTGCAATGAGTAAACTAAGAGATGAATTAGTTGAAAACAACAACAAAGTAAACTGGTATCCAGACACTATCAGAACAGGAAGATTTGGAAAATTCCTAGAAAATGTAATTGACTGGGGAATCTCAAGAGATAGATATTGGGGAACACCACTTCCAATCTGGACTTGTGAGAATGAGGAATGTGGACATAGAGAATGTATAGGATCTATTCAAGAATTAAAAGAAAAAGGAATAGATGTCCCAGACGATATAGAATTGCACAAACCATATATAGATAATGTATATTTAAAATGTCCAAAATGTGGAAGCAAAATGAAAAGAGCAAAAGAAGTAATTGACTGTTGGTTTGATTCAGGATCAATGCCTTTTGCACAATGGCATTATCCATTTGAAAATAAAGAAATGTTTGACAATAACTTCCCAGCACAATTTATATCAGAAGCAGTAGATCAAACAAGAGGATGGTTCTATACATTAACAGCAATAGGAACAGCATTATTTGGAAGAACACCATTTGAAAACTGTATAGTATTAGGACATGTATTAGATGAAAAAGGACAAAAGATGTCAAAATCAAAAGGAAATGGTGTAGACCCAATGGTGTTGTTGGACACAGTAGGTGCAGATGCAACAAGATGGCATTTCTATACATGTAGTGCCCCTTGGCTTCCAACAAGATTAGGCCTAAAAAATGTTCAAGAAACACAAAGAGGATTTTTAAGTACATTATGGAATGTATATTCATTCTATGTGTTATATGCGGAAATAGACCAATTCAATCCATTAAAATATAGTGATTTTAAATCTAAAAATGTAATGGATAAATGGATTATTTCAAAATTAAACACATTAGTAAAAGAAGTTGCAGAAAAACTAGATAAATATGACATAACAGGAGCAGCATTACAAATAGAAGACTTTACAGATGAGCTATCAAACTGGTATGTACGTAGAAATAGAGAAAGATTTTGGAGTCAAGAACTAAATGATGAAAAAATTGGAGCATATGTAACACTATATAATGTATTAGTAACACTATGTAAAATATCAGCACCATTTGTACCATTTATAACAGACGAAATCTATCAAAACCTAGTAGTAAACCTAGATAAAAATGCACCAGAAAGTGTACACTTATGCTTATGGCCAGAAGTAGACGAAACATTAATTGATAAAAAACTAGAAGAAGAGATGGACTTAGCATATAAAATAGTCAAACTAGGAAGAAGTGCAAGAAACTCTGTAAACATCAAAAATAGACAGCCATTATCAAAAATGCTAATATCAGTAAATACATTACCAGAATATTATGCAGACATAGTAAAAGATGAATTAAATGTAAAGCAAATAGAATTAGGTGCAGAAATGTCAGACTATGTAAACTTTGAAATAAAACCAAACTTGCCAGTATTAGGAAAGCAATATGGAAAACTAATACCAAAAATTAAAGAAGAAATAGCTAAGAAAAACCAAATGGACTTAGCAAATAAAGTAAAACAAGGAAAAATAGAATACATAGATATAGACGGAACAGAAATAGGATTAGACCAAGAAAATCTACTTATAACGATGCAAGGAAAAGACGGATTTGCATTTAGTGGAGAAGGAGAAATAGGAGTAGTATTAGATACAAAGATAACACCAGAATTAGCAGAAGAAGGAATCCTAAGAGAAGTACTATCAAAAGTACAAAACATGAGAAAAGAAAGTGGATTTGAGGTATTAGACAGAATAAACATATATGTTGCAGAAAACGAAAAAATAGAAAAAGTAATCAAAAAATTTGAAGAAACAATCAAACATGACACATTAGCAAATAATATTTTCTATAATAAAGAAGAAGTAACATATATAGATACAAATATAAATGGGGAAAACTTAAAAGTTAAAGTTGAAAAGACAAATTAGGTAGAAATACTTAAGAAAGGTTGCTTTTCAACTTTTCTTTTTTTGAGGAATGACGAAAATTCTTAAGATGTTATAAAAACTATTGCAAATAAGTTAATTAAATATTATAATAAGCACGGAATTAAAAAAAGGGATAGGTCTGTCCCAATTGGACAAAAATTGTTCAATTTGATACGTCCCTAAAGGAGGATGAAAATGGGATTAAAATTGCAAAATGTTTCTAAGACATTTATAGGAAAAAAAGCTGTACAAGATATTTCTTTTGAAGTTGATAAACCTGGTGTTTTTGGTCTTCTTGGAACAAATGGTGCAGGTAAGACAACAACAATTAGAATGTTGCTTGGAATTATAAAAAAGGACACTGGAGAAATTACTTGGAATGGAAAAGAAGTAAGTAGAGAAAATGTTAATTTTGGTTATTTACCAGAAGAAAGAGGTGTGTATCCAAAAACTAAAATTCATGACCAACTAATGTATTTTGCAGAATTAAAAGGTATGAAAAAACAAGATGCAGAAGATGCTATAAAGAAATGGGCTAAAGTATTAAAAGTAGAAGAATATATACCAATGCCAGCTGAAAAATTATCAAAAGGTAATCAACAAAAGATTCAATTTATGACATCAGTATTGCATAACCCAGAATTGATAGTTTTAGATGAACCATTTAGCGGATTAGATCCAGTAAATACAGAAATATTGAAAAATGTTATTATTGATTTAGTAAAAGAAGGTAAATATATCATAATGTCTAGCCATCAAATGGCATCAATAGAAGAATTTTGTAGTGATATTTTGATATTAAATAAGGGAAAGACAGTATTACAAGGAAATTTGAAAGAAATAAAAGAAAGCTACAAAGCAAATAGAATAGAGATTGTGGCAGAAGAGCCTGTAGACAAATACATAAATAATAAAAGTATGCAAATAGAGTTTTCTAAGAATAATGAGTATTCTATAAAAATAACAGATGAAAAAGATGCTCACCAATTATTAAATAAATTGGTTTCTAATAATATTGTTGTAAATAAATTTGAAATTAAGAAGCCGACATTAAATGATATTTTTATAGAAAAGGTAGGTGAATTTGAAAAATAATTACAATTTTGACGTTGTTAAATTTCATTTGAAATTTAATCAACGTACATAAGTATGCCTCATAAATTTAAAATTTGTTTGTCTAGCCAAAATTTAATTCTTTTTCAAATTGATTGTTTTTAGAAGGGAATGTGAAAAATATGAAAAATTTAGGAACAGTAATTTCATTTACAATAAAAGAAATGTTAAGAAGAAAATCATTTATAATATCTACAATAATAATACTAGTATTAATAGTAATAGGTTTTAATATACCAAATATTATGAAACTTTTTGCTAATGAGGAAACTGCATCAGGAGGAGAAAAACTATTAATAGTTGATTCTGAAAATGTATTTGAAAGAACACTAGAGAGTTTAAATTCTATGGATTTAGGATATGATGTGGAAGTTACAAATGAAAATTTAACTATTGATACAATAAAAGAGAGGATAAATAATGATGAAATAGCAGAAGCTTTATTAATAGAAAAGGTAGCAGAAAATCAATATACAGTAAAATATATAGTAAAGAATATGGCTATGATGTCAGGTGTACCAGATAATTTGATAAATACACTAAATTCTATTTATACAAATTTGCAAATATCTAAATTGGGATTAACAGAAGAGCAAATCCAAAGTTTGACACCTAATTTTGAATATTCAATTGAACAGGCTGAAGAACAAGAAGTTAATGGAAATCTTGGTGTAATGATGATATTATCTTTAGTTTTATTTTATGCTATATATTTCTGTGCATATCAAGTTTCAAGCTCAATTACAACAGAAAAAACATCAAAAATAATGGAAACTTTAGTTACATCAACAACACCAAAAACAATAGTAATGGGAAAAACAATAGGAATAGGAATTGTAGGTTTGGTACAAATTTGTTTAATAGTGCTAACAGCATTGGTTTCTGCAAAAGTATTTTTAGAGCCAGGATTACTAGAATCTGTTTTAGATATGACTCAGATGACTCCATATTTAGCAATTATTACAATAATATATTTTATATTAGGATATTTTGCATATGCTCTTTTGTATGCATTAACAGGCTCAACAGTTGCAAAACCTGAAGATATACAATCAGCAAATACACCAGTTGCATTACTTGCAGTTATAGGATTTTATTTAGCATATTTTACAATGATGAATCCAACAAGTAGTTTAAATGTATTTGCATCAATGTTCCCAATATCTTCACCATTCTGTATGCCTTTTAGAATTATGATGGGAATTGCAAGTACAACAGATGTAATAATTTCTATTGCAATATTAGTTGTAACGATATTAATTATTGCAAAAGTTGCAATAAAGATTTATACAAATGCAATATTAAATTATGGAACAAAAATGACATTTAGCGATATGGTAAAAATTTTTAAAGATAAAAATAATTAAATATATTAAAAATAGCAGTTTAATACAATTAAATATGAATTTGCTCGAGAAGATAATAATTTATTAATTTTTCCGTCTCCCCATTCTAAAAATTCTAACAAAAGTTTTTCAAACTTTTGAGAATTTTTGAACGGTCCCCACAAGTCCCTCCAAAATTAATAAATTATTATCTTCCCGAGCTAAAAAACAGTGTATTAACTGTTATTTTTTTCTTGAAAAAATTCGTAAAAAATAGTAATATAATTATATATTTTAAAATTCTATTATTTAATAATAATTCTCTTTAAGCTAGGAAAGTAGGAAGGAGGAGAATTAATGGACATATTGCAAAACTTAGGTGAAGCGATAAAAGAAACATTAGAAGATATAAAAAATGACAAACTAGAGAAAAAAGATTTACCAAAAAATTCTAATATAAGTAGTGAAGAATTAGAATTAGCGCAAAAACTTGATGCAGTTCAAGAATACACATTAGACAGATATGAAGGAAATATAGCTGTTCTGGAAAATAGAAAAACAGGAAAGATGGAAAATGTTGATAAAAGTAAATTACCGAATAATCTAGAAGAAGGTAGTATTTTAAAATGCATCAATGGAAAATATATTTTTGATAGAGCAAAAACAGAAGAAATTTCTAAAAAAATTCAGCAAAAAACAAATGATTTGTGGAAATAGAAAAAAGTGTAGTAATTTACATCTATATTGATAATAAGTGAAATTATATATTTTGGTAATTTTAATAAAGTAATGTAAGGGGCAAAAGAAAATGGGAAGAAGAGGAAAGAGAAGTACAAAAAGACAAAATAGAAAAATTATAGGATTAATTTTAGCATTAGTTGTTATAGTTTTAATAGCTATTGGAGCAAATCCAAATGTTATAAATACAATAAGTGAAATAGCAGGACTTAATATAACAGTTAATGAAAAACAGACACAAAATAGTACAGAAAACCAAATAGGAAATCAAAATACTCAAGTTCCAGCAGGTGAAAATCTAGTTGTAGATTATATAGATGTAGGACAAGCTGATAGTATTTTAATTACAACTCAAGATGAAGCAATGCTAATTGATGCGGGAAATAATGAAGATGGAGAAGATGTAGTAGAATTTATAAAATCAAAAGGAATTACTAAATTAAATTATGTAATAGGAACACATCCTCATGAAGATCACATAGGAGGAATGGATGATGTTATAAAAAATTTTGATATAGGTACAATATATATGCCTACAATTACTACTAATACAAAAACATATGAAGATGTGATAACAGAAATAGAAAATAAAAATCTTCAAATTTCAGAATCCAAAAAAGGAGATACATTTTTACTTGGTAATGCAAATTGCGAATTTATGACAGATAGTATATTAGATAAAAATAATTTAAATTTATCATCAATTATAACTAGAATAACATTCGGAAATACAAGCTTTTTATTTATGGGAGATGCAGAGACAGAAAATGAAGAAACTAGAGCATGGCCAAAAACAGATGTATTAAAAGTTGGACATCATGGCTCAGATACAAGTTCTTCAGAAGAATTTTTAAAGCAAATCTCTCCTAAAATTGCAGTAATTTCGGTAGGAAAAGATAATGACTATGGACATCCAAGTGATGAAACTATAAAAAAGCTACAGAATTTAGGAGCTACAATTTATAGAACAGATGAACTAGGTACAATAGAACTTGTTTCAAATGGAAATAATATTACAAAAAAGAATTAATTATAAATTTTTTTAAGGAAATTTGAACAAGAAAAAAGAGGTTCTGTCTTTAAAAAAAACTTAAAAAGTAGGAAAAATCGAATAAATAAAGCAAAAAGAAGAAAAAGCGAGAAAAAATGTTAAAATGTCTATAAATTGAATTTGAATTATGTTAGTAATTATGATATTTTGCTAACATAATTTTTATTTTAAATTCAAGACTAATTAAAATCTAAAATTTAAATTCGAACTAAAATTCAATATAAAGGTAATATAAAAAATGAGATATGAATATTTAATGTTAAATATTTAAATTGTTATTTAAATCCAATATATTTCATAATTTTAGAAGAAACACATAAAAGATTTATGTCAAGTATTTTAAATTCAAATAAATTTTAATTCTAATTATTCAGGATTTTATAGTAAAAATTAAATAAAATAAACAGGAGGCAGTGCATATGCAAAATAAAGTAGAAACAAAAAATAATACTAAAGAAGGAAAGGAAGAAAAGAAACTATTATCACCAAAACTTGATGTTGTATTTCAAGCATTATTTGGAGAAGTAGGAAATGAAAGAATCACAAAAGAATTTTTAGAAGCAATATTGGAAAGAAAAATAGAGGAGGTGGATTTAAGCGGAAATATAGTTTTAAGAAGAGAGAATATAAACGATAAAATGGGAGTTTTAGATGTACTTGCAAAAATAAATAATAATGAATATGTAAATATAGAAATGCAAGTAGCAGACAAAGATAATCTACTAGAAAGAATATTGTATTATTGGGCACGAGTATATACAAGGAATATAAAGAAAAGTGAAGATTACATAGAGTTGAAAAAGACAATAGAAATATTAATAGTAGATTTTGAAATAAAGCAGTTAAAAGAATTAGAATATCATAGTAAATGGAAGATAATAGAAGAAAAAGATAGAAAACTAATATTGACAGATGATTTAGAAATACATATAATAGAAATAAATAAAATAAAGAATCTAACAGAAAAAGAGAAGAACAAAGAACTAGTCAAGTGGATATATTTCTTAGAAGAACCAGAAGGGGAAAGGGTGAAAGAATATATGAAAAGAGATAGTGGAATAAGAGAGGCGAAAGGAAAGCTAGAGACAATGAGTGAAGATGAAAGAATGCAAATATTAGCAGATTTAAGATTAAAAGCGATAATGGACGAAAAAGCAATAAAAAGATTAGGCTATAAAGAAGGATTAGAATCTGGAATTAAAGATGGAATAAAACAAGGAATAAAACAAGGAATAAAACAAGGTGAAAATAAAAAAGTAACAGAAATCGCAAAGAAAATGAAAGAAAAAGGAGCAGATATCAACTATATAGAAGAAATAACAGGATTAACAACAAAAGAAATAGAAAAATTATAATTAATAAAATCTGAATTTTAATGAAAAAAAGATATGTTATTCAATATTTGAATAAAAAACTAATAGCAAGTAACCCTTGCTATTTTTAAGTATATGTAGTAGAATAGCAATATAGAAAAAGAGAAATTAGGGCTAATAGATAAAAACATAGTGGAAAGGAGAAGCAATGTCAAAACCAATAGTAGCGATAATAGGAAAACCAAATGTAGGAAAATCAACATTTTTTAATTATCTAGTTGGAAGCAGAGTATCAATAGTTGAAGATACACCAGGAGTAACAAGAGACAGAATATATGCAGACTCAAACTGGAGAGGAAGAAACTTTACTTTAATTGATACAGGTGGAATAGAACCAGAATCTGATGATATCATATTAAAACAAATGAGAGAGCAAGCAAATTTAGCTATAAATATGGCTGATGTAATAATATTTTTAACAGATTTAAAACAAGGAGTTACAGCAGCAGACAGGGAAATAGCATTAATGCTTAAAAAATCTGGAAAGCCAATTGTTTTAGTATGTAACAAAGCTGACAATTATGAAAGAGATAAAAATGATGTATATGAATTTTATAATTTAGGATTAGGAGAGCCAATGCCAATATCTGCAGCGAATGCAATAGGTATAGGCGACGTATTAGATGCAATTTATGAAAAATTTCCACCAAAAGAAAATGACGAAGATGAAGATGATATAATAAAAGTAGCAGTAATAGGAAAGCCAAATGTAGGAAAATCATCATTAATAAATAAAATATTAGGAGAAAAAAGAACAATAGTAAGTGATATTGCAGGAACAACTAGAGACGCAATTGATACATATTTTGAAAATGATGAAGGAAAATATGTATTAATAGATACAGCAGGAATAAGAAAGAAAAACAAAGTAAATGAAAGAATAGAAAAATTTAGTGTAATGAGAAGTTTGCTCGCAATAGAAAGAGCAGATGTATGTTTAATGTTAATAGATGCAAATGATGGAGTTACAGACCAAGATGCAAAAATAGCAGGAGAAGCACATGAAGCAGGAAAAGGAATTATAATAGTTGTAAATAAATGGGATGAATATGAAAAAACAACAGGAACATTAGAAAATTATAAAAAGGAAATATATCAAAAATTATCATATTTATCATATGCGCCAATAATATTTATATCAGCAAAAACAGGGCAAAGAGTAGATAAATTATTTGGAATGATAAATGAAGTTGCAAAACAAAATGCAATGAGAATTAATACATCTGTCCTAAATCAAGTTATAAATGAAGCAATAGCAATAGTTCAACCACCAACAGATAAGGGTAAAAGATTAAAAATATTATATGGTACACAAGTAAGTACAAAACCACCAACATTTGTAATATTTGTAAATTCCAAAGATTTATTTCATTTCTCATATGAAAGATATTTGGTAAATCAAATTAGAAAAGAATTTGGATTAGAAGGAACGCCAATAAGAATAATAGCAAGGGAAAAACTAGACAAAGATAGTTAAAGGGTTTAAACTAATTTGAGTATTAAGAAATATTTAAATTTAAGAGTAATTAAAAATTTAAAAGGAGGAATTATTATGGTTATATATGTAGTAATGGCAATAATAGCATACTTAATAGGAAGTGTAAATTTTTCTGTGATATTTAGCAAAAAATTTGCTGGATTTGATGTAAGAGAAAAAGGAAGCGGAAATGCAGGAACAACAAATATGCTTCGTTCAGTTGGAAAAGGACCTGCAGCGTTAACTTTAATATGTGATATTTTAAAAGGAGTAGTATCTATATTACTAGCAATAGCAATTGGTAGCATATTTAAAAACACAGATAGAGCATTATTAGTACAAGTTGCAGCAATAGCAGTAGTTATAGGACATACTTTCCCAATATTCTTTAAATTCAAAGGTGGAAAAGGTGTTGCAACATCTTTGGGAGTTTTACTACTAACAAATTGGCAAATAGGATTAATATGTTTAGTGTTTGGATTATTATTAATAATTTTAACAAGAATGGTATCTTTGGGTTCATGTGCAGCAGCTGTATTATATCCAGTTCTAACTTTATTTATAAACCAACATTATATAGTAACAGGAAATAGTAGTTATTTTATATATAGTATAATATTAGCTGTTATAGTATTATTTAACCACAGAGAAAATATAAAAAGGATAATGCAAGGAAAAGAAAACAGAATATCTTTTAACAAATAGCTAATAAATATGAGATAAAAAATCAATATAAACTGTAAAAAACAAAGGAAGGAATGATTAAAAAGCATGAAAAATATAGCAATAATAGGCAGTGGAAGTTGGGGAGTTGCACTTGCAACACATTTAGCAAAATTAGGAAATAATATAAAGATATGGTCTTTTGCTGAAGAAGAAAAAAATATAATTAATAACGAAAAAGGATGCAAATTTTTACCAAACCTAAAATTACCAGAAAACATATATTGTTTTTTAGACTTTAAAGAAGTAATAGAAGGAGCAGATTTTATATTACATGTAACACCATCCAAATTCACAAGAAGTATATTTAAACAATATAAAGAATATGTTGGAAATAAACCAATAATAATATGCTCAAAAGGATTTGAAAAAGAAAGTTTAAAAACATTAGATGAAGTAATATTAGATGAAATGCCAAATGCAAGAATAGGAGTATTATCGGGACCAAGTCATGCAGAAGAAGTATCAATAGCAATACCAACAGTTTTAGTAATCGCTTCAAGAGACGAAGAAATAAAAAAAGAAGTGCAAAATGTATTAATGTGTAAAAATATGAGAATATATACATCAAATGATATAAAAGGAGTAGAACTTGGCGGAGCATTAAAAAATATAATAGCATTTTGTGCAGGAGTAGCAGCAGGAATAGGCTTAGGTGATAACACATTTGCAGCTCTAATTACAAGAGGATTAAGCGAATTGTCAAGATTAGGAGTAGCATTAGGAGGAGAAAAAGAAACATTTTATGGCTTAAGCGGATTAGGAGATTTAATTGTAACATGCTTAAGTGAACATAGTAGAAACAGAAGAGCAGGAAAATTAATAGGACAAGGATATACATTAGATGAAGCAAGAGAAAAAGTTGGAATGGTAATAGAAAGTATAGATAACATAGATGTAGCATATGAATTGGGGAAAAAGAACAATATAGAAATTCCAATAATAGAAACAGCATATAATGTAATATATAATAAATTAGACCCAAAAACAGCAGTTCAAAATTTAATGACAAGAGAAAAGAAAGATGAAATTTAAAACGAATTTAATTTCAAAAAATATAAATATAAATAAAAAATGCGAAAAACATAAAAAAATGAATAATACAAAAAATAAAAAACAATAATATAATATATAGTAGAAAAAAGAAAAAGAAAGGAAGAAAAAATATGGAATTTTTTGATAAATTAGGAAAAAAAGCATCTGAAGCATATAAAGTTACTGCTGATAAAACTGGAAAATTAGCTAAAGAAGCTAAAATAAGAATGAAAATAAATGAAATGAAAGGACAAATAAAAGATATATATGAGGAAATAGGAAAAAAAGTATATGAAAAACATGTAAGAGAAGAAAATATAGATATAAGCAAAGATTTAGAAGATGAATGTACAAGAATAGATGTATTAACAGGAGAAATAGAAGATAGATTAAATGAATGTTTAGAATTGAGAGATAAAAAGAAATGTCAAAAATGTTTTAAAGAAATAGACAAAAATATGAAATTTTGCCCAGAATGTGGAGCAAAACAAGACGATGAGCCAGCAAAGGAAGTAGAAGTATTAGAAAAATTAGAAAATGCAGACATATGTGAAAATAAAAAAGAAGAAGCCGAAGAAGTAAAAGAAGATTTAAAAGAAAAAATTGAAGAAAAAGAAGAATCTACTCAAAGTAGTAATAATGATGAAAATGGAGATGAAAAATCAACATTAGAAAAGACAGTAGAAGTAGAATCACATGTAGAAGCAGACGAAGAAGATTAAATAAAAATTGCCAAAAGGGACGGGGCTTTTTGGCAATTTTAACATTATAGAAAATTACATTTCCTATAATGTTAAAAAATATATGCACAGAAAAATTGCTTAGCAATTTTTCGCGTCGACAAATCTTATACGCTTTTTGCTAGACCTTGAATTAATTTAGTAAATATTAAATCGTAGCGAAAGGTCTAGCAAAGCTAGATTTGCCAGAAAGGAATAAAAATGAAATTAGTTGTACAAAGAGTTAAAGAAGCATCTGTAAAAGTAAATGAAGAAACCGTGGGCGAAATAGGAAAAGGATACATGGTTTTATTAGGAGTAACACACAATGATACTAAAGAGACTGCAGACTACCTAGTAAAAAAATTATGTAATTTAAGAGTATTTGAAGATGAAAATGGAAAAATGAATTTTAATATAAAACAAGTAAATGGAAAGCTACTAATAGTATCTCAATTCACATTATATGGTAATTGCAAAGATGGAAATAGGCCATCTTTTATAGAAGCAGCAAAACCAGAATATGCAAATGAACTATATGAATATTTTTGTGAGAAATGTAAAGAAAATGACATAGAAGTCCAAAAAGGAATATTTGGAGCACATATGGAAGTAAGTTTAATAAATGATGGACCAGTAACAATAATGTTAGAAAAGTAAAATTTTGGAAATTATCCTAAAATCCATTATTTTTAGTTGCCCGCTCCCAGAGGTATATATATAAAATATTTATTCGTTTTTCCCCAATGGTACTGTAAGGATTAAAAATCCTAACAGTGCTCATCGGTCCCCACAAAAAACTCATTTATATTTTATATATATACCTCTTCGCGCTGACATAATTTATATATGGATTTTAGGATAATTTCCAAAATTTTACTTAGTAAGGATATCTTTCATAAATGTATTTTATAATCATATCTGCATTATTTTCTGTTACATTAATATATATGTTTTTGTCTAAGCACACCCACATAGTAAAAAAATAATCATCAGAATTATCAATAAAAGTACCTATAATTTCAGCTATTTCAATAGGATTTTGATATATATGACTCCACTTAAACTTATCATCCAAATCAATTCTAGTATTATAAAATTTACTTAAAAATCTTTCTATTTCTCCAGATTTTGTGCTCGTAATATTAACAGTTGCCATTTGTATAAACTCCTATAATATTATTATAAAAAAAATAATAAATTTTATACATATAAAAACTGAAAAATGAACATACTACAAAAAATAGTATTGGAGGTTTTTATATTGAAAAAAACTAGTAAAATTTGGTATATAATTTTAATCATTATAGGAGTTTTTATAATAGGATTTGGGATTTATTATACTGTTGCTAAAAGTAAAGATAAAAATACAGAAGAGCAAGATCTAAATGCAAAAGTTTCATCAGAGTTAGAATATATTGAAGAAAAATTTGTTAACTTATTTAATAAAATGAATAATATAGAATACGAAAACTACAAAATTACAGTAAAAGATGTTGAAAAATCAGAAAGTAATGATAAAGAAAGTGGAGCCACAACAACAGGAGAAGAAAAGAGCGGAAACACATCAAGTAGTGATTTACAAAGTAGTGGAGGATCACAAGGAGGAGATTCACAAGGAGGAAACTCTGAAGGAAGCAATAGTTCTCAAGGCGAAAGTTCATCAGAACAAGCAGCTGATAATCAAATGTATGAGTTACAAGCAATTGGAGTATTAACACAAGATAGTCAAATTGATTGGGAAAAAACAAAAACAGAAGTAGAAAATATATATGTATCAATACCTACAATTACATTAGATTTATATCAAACAAATGTAAATCAACAAGATATATTAGATTTTAATTCAAAATTTGATAATTTAACGGTAGCCATAAAAAATGAAAACAAGCAAGAAACTCTTCAAAACCTAATTGAAGTATACAAATATATGCCAACTTTTGCAGAAGCGGTTTCACAAAATAGCAATATTAAGAAAACAGCACTAGATACAAAATTAAATATTTTTCAAGGATATAGTAAATTAGATTCAGGAGATTGGACAACAATATCAAATGATATACAAACAGGAATACAAACATTTGCTAAACTACTAACAGATGCTCAAATAGAAGAACAAAAACAATACACTATTAATAAAATATATGTTATGATTAATGAATTAAAAAGTGCATCTGAAAAAAAGGATGTAGAAATTTTTTTGATAAAATACAAAAATCTTATAGAAGAATTGAATAATGTGTGATATAATGGAAAAAGAGTAAATTGAATAGTCGCTGGTAAATTTCGAAAGGAATTACGAGAGGAAAGTCCGGGCTCCATAGAGCAAAGATGCTAGATAACGTCTAGTGGGGGCGACCCTAAGGAAAGTGCAACAGAAAATAACCGCCTTTGTAAAAAGGTAAGGGTGAAAAGGTGAGGTAAGAGCTCACCGCTGTTATGGTGACATAACAGGTCAATGTAAACCCCATCTGGAGCAACACCTAAATAGAAGATTAAGCCTGCTCGGCGCCTTCTTACTTGTGTGGCTTGAGGTAATTAGTAATAATTATCCTAGATAAATGGCTATTTTAAAAGACAGAACCCGGCTTACAGATTTACTCTTTTAATTTATTGATGTAATTCAATATTATTGAAATTTTAATTGCGCGAGAATGTAATAATTTATTAATTCTGGAAAGCGGTAGGGACCGTTCAAAAATTCTCAAAAGTTTGAAAAACTTTTGTTAGAATTTTTAGAATAGGGGAACTGGAAGAATTAATAAATTATTACATTCGTGAGCATAAACACTTTATGATGGACTGAATTGCATCAATAAATTAAAAGAGGGCATTGAAAAAGCGAATAATTTGTAGTAAAATAGGGACATCAAGAAACAAAAAGAAACATAATTCTTTAGAAAATGAAAGGAGACTGATATTATGAAAGAAACATTTTATGTAACAACACCTATATATTACCCAAGTGGTAGATTTCATATAGGAACATCATATACAACAGTATTAGCAGATTCTTTAAAGAGATTAAATGAGTTAAAAGGAAAAGACTGTTACATGCTTACAGGAACAGATGAACATGGACAAAAAATAGAAACAGTAGCAGAAAAAAATGGTTTAAAACCAAAAGAATATGTTGATAAAATGGCAGACATGGCTAAAGAATTATGGAAAAAGATGGACATACAATATGATGACTTTATTAGAACAACTGATGAAAGGCATGAAAAAATTGTACAAAAAATATTCCAAATATTCTTAGACAAAGGAGATATATATAAAGGAGAATATGAAGGATTATATTGTATTCCTTGCGAAACATATTTTACAAAAACACAATTAATAGATGGCAAATGCCCAGACTGTGGTAGAGAAGTAGTGCCAATGAAAGAAGAAGCATATTTCTTTAATATGAAAAAATATGCAGATAAATTATTAAAATATTATGATGAACATCCAGATTTTATAAAACCAGAATTCAGAAAAAATGAAATGATAAACAATTTCATAAAACCGGGATTAGAAGACTTATGTGTAACAAGGACATCATTTGATTGGGGAATAAAAGTACCAAGTGATCCAAAACATGTCATATATGTTTGGCTAGATGCATTAACAAACTATCTTACAGCATTAGGATATTTATCAGATGATGATAGTCTATTTGAAAAATACTGGCCAGCAGATGTTCAAGTTATCGGAAAAGACATAGCCAGATTTCATTTAATATATTGGCCAATATTTTTAATGGCATTAGATTTACCATTGCCTAAACATATAGTAGTTCACAACTGGATAATGATGAAAGATGGAAAAATGTCAAAATCAAAAGGAAATGTAATCTATCCAGAAACTTTAATAGATAGATACGGCTTAGATGCAACAAAATATTTCTTGTTAAGAGAAGTACCAGTTGCTCAAGATGGAATATTTTCACCAGAAGCTTTTGTAGAAAGATATAACTTCGATTTATGTAATGATTTAAGCAATTTATTAAATAGAACAGTATCTATGGTTAATAAATATTTTCAAGGAAAAGTTGAAGGATATACAGGATGCATAAATGATGTAGATAAAGAATTAGAAGAATTCTGTATAACACAAATAAATAAATTTAATGAATTAATAGATAATTTTGAAATAGCAAATAGTTTGCAGGAAATTTGGAATTTGATTGCTAGAACTAATAAATATATTGATGAAACATCACCTTGGATATTAGCTAAGAATGATGAAACAGAAAAATTAAAGTCATGTATTTATCATTTAATAGAAAATTTAAGAAAAATAGCAATATTGATTAAGCCATTTATGAATGAAACAGCAGAAAATATATTAAATCAAATAGGAATAAAAGATGAAAATTTAAAAACATGGGAAAGCTTAAATTATTATGACAAAATAAAAGACATAAAAGTAATTGAAAAAGGTGAACCTATATTTATGAGACTAAATCAGGAAGAAGAGATAGAATATTTGAAAAAGAATATGAACCAAAACTAAATAAGAAAAGCGGCTTCGCCACATGTGTAAAATTGCTTCGCAATTATTACACGAATATAAGGTAGCTTAACCTTGTTGTATACGGAAAAATCCACATGTGGTCAAGATAAAAGTCGATTTTTCCTATACAATAAAAAATAGAAGGAATTGAAATATAAATGTGTCAATTTTTGATAAAATATGGAATGTATAATTTAAAAGAATATAAAAGACATAAAAGAATAATCATTTCTCTTTTAGTCCTAACAGCAATAGTATTAATTGCAATAATATTTTATTCAATTGATACTATTGTTAGATTAAAAAATATAGAAGAATTTAATAGACAAACCATAGCAATCAGCGAAAAATTGATTCAACAAGATGCTGAAAATGCAGAAAAAATAAAACAAGAAAAAGATAATAAATTTTCACAGATGAAAGACAATATCAAACATATATATAAATCAGATACTAAAAGAGCATTTTTAACATTTGATGATGGACCTTCAGCAAATACAGAATCAATATTGAATATTTTAAATAATTATGGAATAAAAGCTAGTTTTTTTGTATTAGGAACAAGAGTAGAAGCAATGCCAAACATGGTAAAAACAATGTATGAGCAAGGACATTTTATAGGAAACCATGGATATTCACATACATATTCTCAAATATATTCTTCTCCACAAGCAGTACTAGATGAATATAATAGAACAAATCAATTAGTTGCAAATGCAATAGGAGATTCTACATATAATTCACATTTATTCAGATTCCCTGGAGGTTTAGCAGGAGGAGTATATGCAAGCATCAAAAACGAAGCTGAACAACTTCTAGAACAAAATTACATATTAAATGTCGATTGGAATGCATTAACAGGAGATTCAGAAAAAAGCAATCCTAGTCCAGAATATCTAATGCAAAACTTACAGAAGACAACTTGTAATAAAAATAGTGTAGTAATACTAATGCATGATGCAGCAGCAAAAAAAATAACAGCAGATATGTTACCACAAGTTATAGAATATTTAAAACAACAAGGATATGAATTTAAAACCTTTAGTGATCTTTTAGGAGACACCAAAAGTTTAGATAAATAAATTTTCTAGAAAGGAGAATAAAATTGCCTAGAAAAAAGACTGAGCAGGATGTAGAAATATTAGAAAAATTAGAATACATAGGTTTAAATCTTAATAAGATACCAGAATCTCTAAAAAAATTTGAGCCATTACAATTTGTATTCCCCAAAATAAATAATGAAAAACAACAATATAAGCAATATAGATTTATACCAATAAAAGATATACAAATATTGTTATCACCAACAAATAGATTAGATGATTTAAAAGAAAAATATAGAAAAGCAATGCCATTATCAGAATATCTAGATAATAAATCAGAAGAAAATTTTTTAAGACATGCAACATTTTTAGATATGCTACGAAAAGTAAAAATAAAAGACATAGAAAAAATTGAAGAAGAACAAGAAAAACTATCAAAACAATTACCTTTCAAAGTAAAATTTGAAGGAAACTATTTATGGCAAATTTACTATTCAGAAGTAGCAGATAAATATTTTATGTTGGTTCCTACCAAAGACTCTAATTATTCTACATTTTTCTATTTATTAAAAAAGAAATTAGAAAAATCAAGAACAGCAAAAATATTTGTACCAGTAATGGGAGTAAACTATTCAAAAAAATTTTTAAGTGGCGCAGAAATAGAAGATTTAGAAAACTTTTTGTGGGTATTAACACACGATTGGCCTTTAATATATGAAGTATATGATAAACAAGATAATGCAAGTATGCAGATATTAGGAGAGACTGCAGTATTTGATAATATTAAAAGCCAATATAAAGTAGTATTAAACACTCAAACAGAAGCAAAAAGATTTTATAGATTACTTAAAGCAATGTTTATATTACAAACAGAATTGCCAAACTATTTTGAATTTAGAACTAATATTACTGAAGAAGGTGGACTTGAATTCTTTTTAGAAGATGAAAAAATAGAATATACAAAGTTAGCCAAATTTGTAAAAAGTCAATATGCAAAAGGAGAAAAAAGAAAAGTCAAAATATCAGAAAGAATAGTAAATGATAGAAATAGACTAGAAAATTTAAAAAGAGAAGGAAGTCTATTAGACATAGAATTTGTAGAAAAAGAAAAGCAAATATCAACATTTTTAGAATGTAAAAAAACATTTTTTGGAAAGTTTAAATATTATTTTAAATATAGTAAGAAGAACAAAAAAAGCAAAATAAAAAATGATCAAGCAGAAGTAAAGAAAAAGAAAGTTGTAAAAACAAACTCAGAAGAGATATATAAAGAAAAAGAATTAAAGGACAAATATACAATTGAAGAATTAGTAGATAGTTACAAAGAATTGGAAAATTTAGATACAGAATTAAAAAATATCATAATGGACATAAATGCAATAAAATTAAAAAACAAAAACATGAAGAAAAAGATTGAAAATGCAACAGCATATATTCAAGAAATAGATAGCCACAAAAAAAGTATATTTGAATTTTGGAAATACAGTAATAAAGATGAAATATCTTCACTACCAGAAGGAGAAGAGGAAGAAGTTAATATAGAAAAGAAAACAAAAAAGGAATCTGATTATAAAGAAGATATTGAATTATTAGGAAAAAACTTAGATAAAATGCAATTAAAAAATTTATCAAAAACAGAAAGAGAAAGTATATTTATAGCTTCAACTAATCTAATTGACATTTTAAATAAAGTAAAATTAAATGAAGTAATGCCTAAAGAAATAGAATCAAGCCTAAGAGAATTAAAAAGAGAACAAAAAAATAATGAAATCGAAGAAGATAATGATGATGAAAATGAAATCTTTATAAAAAATATAAAAGAAGAATTAAAGAAAGATAGTAATGGAAAAAATCTAAGAAATAAATTTGAAATTCTTGAAATAGGCAGAGGAACAAAACAAATAGGATATAAATTGTCATTAGAAGAGACTGTAAAAAACATAAAAAACGCAATGGGTAAAGTAAAACTTCAAGATGATATAACAGTATATAAAGCTGTACCAGACAACAAAATAGACAAAAATATGATAAATGTCTTTAACATAGACCCAGAAGATGAAATAAAAGAAGTTTTAAAACAAGACAATGATGAAATCAACTTTTATAAAATGGAATTAAAACCTGATTCAAATGTATTAGGATTTACGAATTGCATTTTTTATAAAAATAAGGATAAGGCACTGCTATTTGGAATGGATCTATCAACAAAAATGATAGTAGATTTAGCTAATATGGAAAATAAACTAAAGAAAAATCAAACATTTAGAGTAATAGTTTTTGAAGACGAATATGATGATTTTTCAAAAATGAAAATAAAAGAAGTAAATCTTTGGGAATAATATATTAAGAAATTCTATGTATCAAAAATTGAACATAGAATTTCTTAAATATATAAAAAGAAAGCAGGTAAAAATATGAAAGAATTAAATAAGTGGATAGATGTAAGAAAAAGACAAGTAAGAGAAGCAACTAATTTAGATATAACTATCAAAAATACATACATTTGTCAGACGAAAGGGAAATAAAAGAAGCTTTAGATGAAGGAATTATAGATAAAGAAGAATATGATTTAGCATATAAAACTACAGATGAACTTTTGTTAGAATTAAAGAATAAAACTAATAAATTTGTTAATAGAGGATTAAATGATTACCTTAAATTTAGAAAAAATTAGAACAAATTATTAAACTAGTGTAGACATTTTTTAGAATTTGTGTTAATATAGCATATGTAAACTTTAAGCTGGTGTGCTGGAATTGGTAGACGGGGCAGACTCAAAATCTAAATGGATTTTTTTGATAGTAATTCTTAAAAGTATTGATAAATATACAGGTTTAGGTTTTGGTAGAATTTAATTTTTATTAAATATCTAACCAAAATCTAACCAAATGTATTTTTATATAAATTTTAATTAAATATGCAGGTATGCTGGAACTGGTAGACAGGATGGTCTCAAAAACCATTGTCAGAAATGGCGTGTGGGTTCGAGTCCCACTACCTG
>CAJFJY010000005.1 GCA_904384205.1 uncultured Clostridia bacterium
TTATATTCTTTTCTCCAAGATTTTTATAATTACAGATAAATTTATAACATTCATCAAAATATCTTTTTGTTTCTTCTTCTCTAATTCTATCAAAAAATGTTTGGTCAGATGTAAATATCATTTGGCACATAATTATACTATTACTTCTAAGATGTCCTTGTAAATTATTTTTTTTTCATATATTTATCAAATTTTTTTGTGTATGTTAGTTCGTTTTTCTTAATATAATAATTCAAATGTGTTCTTGTAGGAGAAATTCGTTTCGACCTTAACAATTAGGTCAAAGAATAGTCACTCTCAACGAGATTTATAGAGAGTGGCTTATCATTTTTATTTAATAAATTCTAAAAAAAGTTCCTTGACAAAACTCAAAATTTAGAATAAGATATACACGAAATAAAAAAGAAATAAAAAATTAGGAGGTAATAAAAATGGAAAAAGAATTAAAAGGAACAAAAACAGAGAAAAACTTAATGGAAGCATTTGCAGGAGAATCACAAGCAAGAAATAAATATACATATTTTGCATCAAAAGCAAAAAAAGAAGGATATGAGCAAATAGCTGCAATATTCGAAGAAACAGCACAAAACGAAAAAGAACATGCAAAAATGTGGTTCAAATTATTACAAGGAGGAGATATCAAATCAACAGTAGAAAACTTAAAAATGGCAGCAGAAGGAGAAAATTACGAATGGACAGACATGTATGATAGAATGGCAAAAGAAGCTAAAGAAGAAGGATTTGACCATATTGCATTTTTATTCGAAGGTGTTGCAAAAATAGAAAAAGAACATGAAGCAAGATACAAAAAATTAATAGAAAACATGGAAAATGGACTTGTATTTAGCCGTGATGGAGATAGAATTTGGAAATGTAGAAACTGTGGACATATAGTAATAGGAAAATCAGCACCAGAAATTTGTCCAGTATGTAGCCATCCAAAAGCATATTTTGAAATAAAAGCAGAAAACTATTAATATCAAGTGAAAAATTATATAATAAAACTCCCAATAAACTAATTAATTGGGAGTCTTTTATTTTATTAAAAAGTATGATATAATAAATATGTTTAAATAAAGGAGGGACTATGCCTAAGTTTTTTGTAACGCAAGAACAGATAAAAGAAAATAAAATATATATAAAAGGACAAGATGTAAATCATATAAAAAAAGTATTGAGAGCAGAAATAGGAGATAGCGTAGAAATATGTGACAAAACAAATCAAAAAAATTATGATTGCAAAATAGAAGAGCTAAATGAAGAAAATATAAAATGCATAATAAATAAGGAACTAAATACAAAAACAGAATCCAATATAAAAGTAACAATATTTCAAGGATTACCAAAAGCTGACAAAATGGAATTAGTAATTCAAAAATCTGTTGAACTAGGAGCGTTTGAAATAATACCTGTAAAAACAGGAAGATGTATAGTTAAATTAGATAAGAAAAGTGAAATGAATAAAATAAATAGGTGGAATAAAATTTCAGAAGTAGCAGCAAAACAATGTGGTAGAGATTTTGTACCAAAAGTTAAGGAATTAGCAAATGTAAATGATATTTGCAATTCATGCCAAAATTATGATACAGTATTGGTAGCATATGAAAAAGAAGAAAAGAATACTTTAAAAAATGAACTTTCAAAATTAAAAGAAAGAAATAATGAAAAAATAAAAATTGGAGTATTAATAGGACCAGAAGGTGGTTTAGATATAAAGGAAGTAGAGTTGCTCACGAAAGCTGGAGCTAAAATTATTACATTAGGAAAAAGAATACTTAGAACAGAAACAGTAGCATTGAATGTGTTGAGTAATATAATGTATGAATTAGAAGAAACTTGATAAAAGATAGAAAGGAATTTTGATGGAAAAAGATAATAAGAAGAATATTAAACTAAAAGAAGAAAAAAATAAAAAGAAAATTCAATCAGAAAAAGAAAATGAAATGAAGAATAAAATAAATAAAGAGATTTTTTCTAATATTATAATTGCAATCATTTTATTAGCATATTTCTTTATAATACCAATTATATATAATAGATTTTTACAAAATAAAATATTTGAATATCTAGAAATACCTGCAATAATATTTTTTGTAGTAGGGTTATTCTTTCTTGAAAGATCATATAAAAAAGATAGCGGAAAAATATTTTTAAGAGGAATAGAATTTGTGATTATCTCTGGGCATACACTATCAATCCAATATATAGTTACTAAATATAATTTTGATTTTCAATTATATCTAACAGTATCATCATATGTTTTTGCAATATATTATGTTTTAAAATCAATAATAATATATACAAAAATGAGGAAAGAATATTTAAGAAGTCTAAGTGATATATCAGATATAGTAAAAGAAGATAAACCACTAAAAAAAGAGGCAAGCAAAAAGAAAGAGAAAAAAGCAAAAGAGAATAGTGAAAACGAAGAAATAATAAAAGATATAATAGAAATTGAAGAAAATATAAATGAAAATATAGAAGTTAAAGAAAAAGCAAAAAATGTAACAACAGAAACAACAACTAAAAAGAAAACAAATACAATCAATAGCAAAAAACAAACAGCGGAGAAAACAAATACAATCAATAGCAAAAAACAAACAGCGAAGAAAACAAATACAACAAATGTTAAAAAACAAACAACGAAGAAATCAACTGCAAAAAAAGAAGAAGATAAAGAAATAAAAACTGAAGAAAAGAAAAAACCAACAAGAAAAAGCACAACTACAACAACTTCAAAAAAATCAACAAATACAGGAACAAAAAAAGCTACCACTTCAAATAAGAAAGGCGTGCGTTAGCGAGAACAAAGATTTCGACGCACAGATGTGGTGACTGCTTAGCAATAAAAAGAAAGAATAGTAATAAAACTAAAAAAGAGGTAAATAACAATGATTAAAAGTATGACGGGATTTGGAAAAAACAATTTGGTAATAAATGATAGAAATTATCAAGTAGAAATAAGAAGTGTAAACCATCGATATTTAGACATAAATATAAAAATGCCAAGGCAATTAACATATTTAGAAGAAATAATAAAAAAAGCAATCTCAACAAAAATAAAAAGAGGAAAAATTGATGTTTCAATATCATTTGAAAACAACAGTACAGAAGGCAGAAATGTAAAAATTAATACAGAAATTGCAAAAATGTATATTGAACAATTAAGAAAATTAGCAGAAGTAGAAAACATTTTAAGTGACATTCAAGTTACAGAAATAACAAAATTACCAGATGTTCTAAACATAAACATAGATCAAGATGATGATACTATAAAACAAGAATTATTAGAATCAGTAAGTATAGCAACAGATAATTTAATAGAAATGAAACAAGCAGAGGGTAATAAAATAGCAGAAGACTTAATAAGAAGAATCAACTATATAGAAGAAAAAATATTGAAAATATCTGAACTTTCTACTGGACTTATTGAAGAATATGTAGTAAAATTAGAGGAAAGAATAAAAGAAATACTTAAAACTGATATTATTGATAAATCAAGAATTGCACAAGAAGTAGTTATATATGCCGATAAAACATCAATAGAAGAAGAAATAACAAGATTAAAAAGTCACATAATACAGTTTAGGAATCTTTTAAAAGAGGAAGAGCCTGTTGGAAAGAAAATAGACTTTTTAATACAAGAAATGAATAGAGAAACAAATACAATAGGTTCTAAGGCAAACAATTTGGATATAGTAAATGGCGTAATAGATATAAAAACAGAATTAGAAAACATAAGAGAACAAATACAAAATATTGAATAGAAAGGATTGATGATATGCAATTAGTAAATATTGGATTTGGAAATATAGTTTCAGCTTCAAGAATTGTTGCTATCATAAGCCCTGAATCGGCGCCAATAAAAAGAATGGTTCAAGAAGCAAAGGATAATAAAACAGCAGTAGATGCAACCTGTGGAAGAAGAACAAGAGCAGTCTTAATTATGGATTCAGGACATATAATATTATCAGCTGTACAACCAGAAACAGTAGCAGGAAGAGTAGATAAAGATATAAATGTTGTAACAAATGTACAAGATGAAGAAAAAGATAAGGAAAGCTAAAAAGAACACTATAACAAATGAAAACTAACAATTAGGATAAAATATAAAAAATAAAAAGAAAAATTGATTTATAAGGAGTGATTTAATTATGATGGTAAAACCAACAGTAGCAGAATTGTTACAAAAAGCAGAAAATAGATATGCATTAGTTATTGCTACATCTAAAAGAGCAAGACAAATCGCAATGGGAGATGAACCTCTAATAGACAAAAGAGAAGCATCACCAGTAACAGAAGCGGCAGAAGAAATTGCAGAAGGTGTGGTTTGGATATGTTAGTAATATTATCAGGTGTATCAGGAGCAGGAAAAGATACAATAAAAAAAGAATTAATAAAAAGAATGGATAATGTTATCTCATTACCATCTTTTACATCAAGACAACCACGAGAAGACGAAGAAGAAGGAATTCAATATCATTTTATAACAAGAGAGGAATTTTTGGAAAAGGTTCATAATAATGAATTTTATGAATATGATTTACATCATAACAATTACTATGGAACTTCAAGAAAATTAATGAATGAAAAAATACAAAGTGGGAAAATAATAGTAAAGGATATTGAGGTTAATGGAACAGAAAATTTAATAAAATTATTGAAAAATGAAGTAAAAGTTGTCCCAATATTTTTACGAGTAGAAAGAGAAGAACTAAAAAGAAGGTTAATTAGTAGAGGAGACTTACTAACTGACGAAGAAATAGAACTTCGATTAGGCAGATTAGATTATGAAGAATCAAAAATGAATTTATATGATTATGTGATTAAAAATGACGATTTAGAAAAAACAGTTCAAATTATAATGACAATTATAGAAAACGAAAAAAGATTAGAACATGCTAAAAAATAGAATAATTTGCACTTAATTTATATATATGATATAATCAAATATACATATGACAAACTTTAGAGGGGTGTAACAATGTTAATAATATTAGCAATAATATACATATTAATATTTTTAATATTTGGCTTAGTACTTTTTTCTGTTATGCAAATAAGATTAGCAGGAATGAGAGTAAAGGATTTTTGGTCTTTTATAGAAGCAAACCAAATGCTAGATAAATTATATAGGTTTGCAATTCAATACAAAAATATGACGCCTCAAGAGCAAATTATATATTTATCAGAAGCAGAAAAAATATTTAAAGCATTTGACAAAGTTCCAACAGAATTATGGGACGAAGAATATGATAAATACAAAGAAGTACTAAAAAAATATAATGATATAAAAATGATTAGATGGGCATCAAATTAAAGATTTTAGAAATAGTTCTAAAGTCTTTTTTTATTGTATAGGAAAAATCGACTTTTATATTGACCATATGTGGATTTTTCCGTATACAACAAGGTTAAGTTTCCTTGGGCTGTGCATATTTGCGAAGCAATTTGCGAAGCAAAATGCACATGTGGCGAAGCCACTTTTCTTATTGCATAGAAAATTTGTTATATAGCGAGGTTAAATTTCCTTAGAACGAGCTATTTAAGAAGTAAAATGTACATGTATCAAAGTCGTTTTTTTCTTATTTGGTTGACAAAATTGTAAATTTAATATTTAATATATGAAGTTAAAAAGTCAATTTGTGAAAGGAAAAAACATGAATAAAAACATAGTAACAAGAGTCATTTTTCTAATTTTAATTATTATAAATTGTATAGTAATATTCATATTTTCAAGTCAAAATGGAGAAAAATCAAGTAATGTAAGCGGAAGCTTTGTAAAACAAATAATAGAAATTTTACCAGGAACAGAAAATTTATCTAAAAGTGAAAAGGAACAATTAACAGAAAATTTGCAATTTGTTGTAAGAAAAGGAGCACATTTTTCTATATATGCATTATTAGGAGTTTTTACAATGGGATTTATGAATACATTTAATATAAGTGCAAGGAGGAAAATATTATTTGCATTTATTTTTGGGTTGCTTTATGCAATTACAGATGAAATACATCAATTATTTTCTAGTGGAAGAACAGCTAAAATAATGGATGTGGGAATAGACTCGTTAGGGGTGATATTTGGAATTTTGATAATTTCACTAATTATATATTTAATTAATAGGAAAAACAGTAAACCGAAAAGAATTATTACAAATTAATAACATTTTTGTCAAATTATAGACATTTCCATTGGAGTATGATATAATTTACAAAGTCGAAAAGAGGTAGATTTTATGAGTAAAGGAAGAAGAATGCAAGAAAGTCCAAGAAGACAAGTGAGAAATGATAGACCAAAAAAAAGAACAGGCTTAAAAGTTTTTGGAATAATAGTACTTATATTAGTAATCCTATTAATTGCAATAATAGGAGGAACATATTTTTATGTGCATGATAAATTAAGCAAAATACAACATGTTGATATTGATGTGAGCCAATTAGATATATCAGATGAAGTAGAAGAGAACTTAAGTGGTTATAGAAATATAGCTTTATTTGGAATAGATAGCAGATCTATAGATGATTATGGAACAGGTAATAGAAGTGACTGTATAATAATTGCAAGTATAAATGAAAAAACAAAAGAAGTAAAATTAATGTCAGTATATAGAGATACATATGTACAAATAGAAGGACATGGATTAGATAAAATAACTCATGCATATTCTTATGGAGAAGCGCCACTTGCTATTAGTACACTAAATACGAACTTAGACTTAAATATTAAAGAATTCGTTACAGTAAACTTTGATGCAGTAGCAGAAGCAATAAATGAATTAGGTGGAGTTACAATTACAGTAACTCAAGATGAATTACAATATATTAATGCATATGTAAGAGGAACATCAAATAATACTGGAATACAAAGTGAAGAAGTAACTAAATCTGGAACTCAAACGTTAAATGGAATTCAAGCAGTAGCATATGCTAGAATTCGTTATACATCAGGAGGAGATTATAAAAGAGCAGAAAGAATGAGAACAGTAGTAGAAGCAATGTTTAACAAATTAAAAACAAAAAGCTTAGGAGAAATAAATGCTTTTGCAGATAGCATTTTACCTAAAATTTATACTAATATAACTGCAAATGACATAATAGCAATGGTACCAGATTTATTAAACTATAAAATAACAGAAAGTATAGGATGGCCTTATGAGACAAAAGGAATAACACTAGATAGATGGTATGGTGTACCTGTTACTCTAGAAAGTAATGTTACAAAATTACATCAAGAATTATTTGGAGAAGCAGATTACGTTCCAACTCAAACAGTACAAGATATAAGTGATAAAATAGTAAATAAAACAGGATACAGTAACTAAAACAAAGAAGATGACATAAAAAGTCATGCTAAAAATATTGTAAAATTATGTAATATATGGTATAATATTGTAGATATAGTAAAAAAATTATAAATTTTGGGGGGATTATAATGGAAAACTTTGATGAAAATATAGACTATTCATCAGAGAATGTAGCTGTAAATCTAGAGCAAATACCAGTAGCACAAGTTTATAGAAACAAGGTAATTTTAAAGTTAGAAAAGATATTAAAAAGAACAATCGATATAATAGCAGGTATCCTTGGAGTGATTGCTTTATTACCACTTACATTAATAATTTATATAGCAAATTTAGCTTGTAAAGATAAAGGACCAATATTTTATACACAAGAAAGATACGGAAAAAACGGAAAAATATTTAAATTATATAAATATCGCTCAATGGTAGTAGGAGCAGATGAAAAATTAAAAGAATATTTGGAAGAAAATGAAGAAGCAAGAAAAGAATATAAAGAATATAAAAAATTAAAAGATGATCCAAGAATAACAAAGGTTGGAAAGTTTATCAGAAAAACAAGTTTTGATGAATTTCCACAGTTTATTAATGTTTTAAAAGGAGACATGAGTTTAGTAGGACCAAGACCATACTTGCCAAGAGAAAGAGAAGACATAAATGGATTTTTCAACTACATAACATCAGTAAAACCTGGAATAACAGGTTTGTGGCAGGTAAATGGTAGAAGTGATACTACTTTTACAGAAAGACTAACATTAGATATGAGTTATTATTATAAGCATAATTTGAAAATGGACTTGAAAATATTAGGAAAAACTGTAAAAGATGTAGTAAAAAAAGAAGGAGCTATATAGATGGCAAAAAAGAAGATAGTACATATTGCACAATCAGCAGGAGGAGTGGCAGAATACTTATATATGCTTTTAAAAAATTCTAATAATAATAATTATGAAAATATACTAATTGTTTCAAAAGATTATGAAAATCAAATAGATAGATTTAAAACATATGTAAGCAATATAAATATTGTTCCGATGACAAGAGAAATTGAAATAAAAAAAGATGTAAAGGCTATATTGAAAGTAAGAAAATTGTTGAAGCAAATCAAACCAGATATAGTATATTTGCACAGCAGCAAGGCTGGAGCGATTGGTAGAATTGCTCTAGCCTTTAATTTTCGAATTCCAGTGCTATATAATGCACATGGATGGTATTTTAATGCAACAATAAGTAAGAAAAAGAAGAAGTTTTTTGCATTAATAGAAAAAATGTTAGCACTTAAAACAAAAATGATAATAAATATTTCAAAAAGCGAGTATGATTCAGCAATAAAAAATAAAATTGCACCAGAAAAGAAAATGTGTATTATAGAGAATGGTATAGATTTTGATAAGTTTAAAGATAACAATAAATATAGGAAAGAAACAAGAGAGAAATATAATATAAAAGATGAAGAAATAGTAATAGGAGTTGTAGGAAGGCTATCAGAGCAAAAAGATCCTATGACAATGATCAAAGCATTTAAATTAGTAAATGATGTAAAAAGTAATACTAAATTAATGTATGTTGGCTCAGGAAATTTAGAAGAAGATGTAAAAGAATATGCTAAACAAGCAGGAATATTGGATAAAATAATAATTACAGGATGGGTTAGTAATGTAGAAGAATATATTCCAGCAGTTGATATAGCAGTACTGCCTTCAAAGTGGGAAGCTTTTGGATTAGTTTTAATTGAATATATGGCATGTGATAAGCCAATTGTTGCGAGTGATATTGGTGGTATACCTGATATTATAAAAGATAAAGAAAATGGGTTATTGTGCAAATGTAATGATTATAAAGATTTAAGTGAAAAACTATTATATTTGATTAATAATAATGAAATTGCATATAGAATGATAGAGAATAATATTGATTATAGGAAGAAATATGATATAAAACTAGTAGTGAAAAAATATGAAGAACTATTTAAGGGGGAATAATCAATGAAAAAAGTAGCAATTGTTTCTTGCTATTTTAAAAAAAATTATGGAAGTATGTTACAGGCATATGCAACACAAAAAGTTTTAGATAACGAAGGAATTGATAATGAAACTATTAATATAGAAGAGAATGTTGATTTTAAAAAAGGTAAAAATAGTTTTTATAAATCTCAAATTTTTAATTTTTCATTTATAAAGTCTAAAATGGGAATGATAAAATTAAAAGTAGATAAAAAAGTAAACAAAAAATTACATGAAAATTTAAGTATAAGAGATAAAGAATTTGAAAAATTCAAGAGTAAATTTAGACTTACAAAACCATTTCACACTTATAATGAAATGACAGAAGAATGTAATAAATATTCAAATGTTGTTGTAGGAAGTGATCAGTTATGGTTACCTGTTAATGTTGTAGCAGATTATTATACATTGAATTGGGTTCCTGATGAAATTAATAAAATATCTTATGCTACTAGTTTTGGACTATCAGTAATACCTGAAAAATATAAGGAAAAATACAGTAATTTTCTAAAAAGAATTAATCATATTTCTGTAAGAGAAAAAAATGCTTGTAAATTGGTTGAAGATCTTTCTGGAAGAAAAGCAGAGCTTGTATGTGATCCAACTTTATTATTAAATAAAGAGGAATGGATGGAAATACAGCAAGAAAAACCAATAATAGATGGTAAATATATCTTATGCTATTTTTTAGGAAAAAATATACAACATAGAAAATTTGCGGAGAGATTAAAAGAAAAAACAGGATGTAAAATAGTTTCTTTAAATCATTCAGATGAATATGTGAAATATAGTGATAAATTTGCTGATGAAACACCTTATAACATAGGTCCAGGTGAATTTGTTAATTTAATTAGAAATGCAGAATATGTATGTACAGATTCTTTCCATGGAACAGTATTTTCATTGATAAACAATGTGGAATTTTTTACCTTTGAAAGATTTAGTAGTAAGAATTCAAAAGTTTCAACAAATTCAAGAATATATTCATTGTTAGATTTGGTTGGTTTACAAAACAGATTATTGAAAGGATATGAAGAAATCGATAATATAATAAATAAAAAAATAGATTTTAGTGAAGTAAATGATAAAATAAAAACTTTTAGAAATAATTCGAAAGAATTTTTGAAAAATTCTTTAATTAAATAAGAAAATTGAAAGTGGGATGAAAATATAAATGAAAAATGAAGAAATACCTGAGAACTTTGATACAGTGAAAACAAAAGATTTATTGAGTGGATATAAGCAAAATAGAATAAAAAGTATAGATATTGCAAAAGCAATAGGTATTTTCTTAATTGTTTTAGGACATGTTTTAAAATTTGGAAATTTAAGAAAATTTATTTATGCTTTTCATGTACCACTATTTTTCTTTTTATCAGGAATTTGTTTTACACAAAAAGATAATAAAAAGTTTATAGTGAAAAAAATAAAAACAATATATATTCCATATATAATAGTATCTATTATTAGTATAGCTGTATATTTCTTTGTTGGAAAATATGTTAGTAATAATATAAATACTAATATAGTTTACAATTTTATTCGGAATGTTATATGCTAATCCAAATTTGGATAATATGCAATGGAATCAGCCATTATGGTTTCTTCCTTGTTTAATGATTCAGTTAATTATAATAAATATAATAGAAAATATAATTAAAGATAAAAGAAATAAACAAAAAATAATTTCTTATATTGGTCAAAGTACACTTATGATATTATTATTACATAAATTTCCTATCTTATTTTTTCAGGAATTATGTCCAATAATAAAAGATTTACTAAATAAAGATGACACTATAATGAATAATATAATTTGTATTATTATTTCAATAGTTGTAATAGCTATGTGTATGGTTTGTAAATATATAATTGATATAATAAGGAGAAAGCAATATGATAGAGATTAAAGACAAAAATGATTGTTGTGGTTGTACAGCATGTATGAGTATATGCCCAGTAAAGGCAATTACTATGAAAGAAGATGAAGAAGGTTTTTTATATCCTGTTGTTGATACAGAAAAATGTGTGAACTGTGGGTTGTGTGAAAAAACTTGTCCTATCATAAATAAAAAAGAAAAAAGTGAAAAACAACAAAAAGCTTATGTTATTAATAATAAAAACGAAGTAATTAGAAGTCAGAGTACATCAGGGGGAGCTTTTTCTCCAATTGCTGAGTATGTTATTGAAAACAAAGGAGTAGTTTTCGGAGCTATAATAGACGAAAGTATGAGAGTATATCATGCTTACACAGAAATAAAAGATGGAATACAAATGTTTAGAGGAAGTAAATATGTGCAAAGTGATTTGAAAAACACTTTTCTTGAAGCAAAGAGCTTTTTGGATGACGGAAGAATGGTATGTTTTAGTGGTACTCCTTGTCAAATACAGGGTTTGAAGAGTTTTTTGGGCAAAGAATATGAAAATTTAATTACAGTTGATGTTGTTTGTAGAGCTGTTCCATCTCCATTGGTATTGAGAAAATATTTAAAATATCAAGAACAAAAGAATGGAATAGTAAATATAAAAAGAGTTGTATTTCGTGATAAAAGTAAATATGGTTATGGTTATTCTTCTATGTTAGTAGAAGGAGAAAATAAAATATATAGAGAAGGAATAGAAACAGATCCATATTTAAGAGCATTTTTTAATAATTATTCAGATAGACCAGCATGTTTTGACTGTAAATTTAGGAATAAAGATAGAGTAAGTGATTTTACTATATGGGATTGTTATACAATAGCAGAATTTGATAAAAATTTATCAGATAATAAAGGAACAACAAGAATGATTATTCAAACTGCTAAGGGAGAAAAAATATTTGAACAAATAAAAGGAAAGTTTAATTTTAAAGAAATAGATATTAATGAAGCAGTAAAAAATGTTAAAGAACTTAAGGAAAGTCCTAAACCAAATGAGAAAAGAGAAAAATTTTTTGAGGATATTAATAACATTGATGAAAAAGAATTTTTCGATAAGTATTTTCCAATTACAATAAAAGTAAGAAGCGAAAAATTAGTAAGAAGAATTTTAATTAGAACAGGATTAAATGATAAGGTTAAAAATACAGTGAAGAAAATAATTAAAAAAGGATAGAATATCAAAGTAATATTGAATGGAGAAGATAAATGATTAAAGTATTACATATTGGGATGTCATATGGATTAGGCGGAATAGAACAATTTTTAATTAATTATAGTAAAAATATTGATAAAGATTTGATAAAAATAGATTTTATTAATGTATTTGAAGTAGCGAAAAAACAGTCTTATTATACTGAACTTTCAAAATTAGGAAAAATATATAATATAGCAGATTATAGAAATCATCCTTTTAAAAGTTATAAACAATTAAAAGAGGTTATTAATAATGGAAATTATGATATTGTTCATTATAATATGAATTCTGCAGCTTATTTATTACCTCTTATTTGTGCTAAAAATAGTAATGCTAAAAGAGTTATTGCACATGCACATAATTCGGCTAATGATAAAGGTATTATAAAAAGTATAGTACATTTTATTAATAAACATTTTATTACTTTTTTTGCTAGTGATTATTTTGCTTGTTCAGAAAAAGCAGCTAAATGGTTTTTTTCTAAAAAAACTATTAATGGTGATAGGTTTAAAATAATTAATAATGCTATAGATATAGATAAATTTCAATATAATCCAGATATAAGGGAGAAATATAGAAAAGATTTAAATTTGAAAGATAGTTTAGTTATAGCTCATGTTGGAAGGTTTAAAAAACAGAAAAATCATGAAAAGCTAATAGAAATATTTAAAGAGATTAATGCAGTAGAAAATAATTCGACATTATTATTAATAGGTGATGGAATATTAAGGGAAAGCATACAAAATAAAGTGAAAGATCTTAATATATCTGATAATGTTAAATTTTTAGGAATAAGACATGATGTAGAATCATTATTACAGGCAGCAGATGTATTTGTATTACCAAGTTTGTATGAAGGAGCTCCAACTGTGGTTATAGAAGCACAGGCATCAGGGCTTTTATGTGAATTATCAGATACTATCACTAGAGAGGTTAAGGTTCTTGATGAAACAAATTATATAGATCTAAAAGCATCATCTAAAGAGTGGGCAGATAAAATTTTGGATGATGTGAAAAATTTTGAAAGGAAAGATACAATTAGTGAGATGACAGAAAAAGGATATAATATAAAAAATGAAGCTTTAAAACTTGGAAAAATATATGAAAGCTTGGTGAAAGAAAGTGAATAAAATAAAAATAGTTCATTTTGTAAATGGAATGAATAATGGCGGAGTTGAAGCTGTAATCTTAAATTACTTTTCTAATATTGATAGATCAAATTATGATTTACATATTGTTACACAAGGAGATAATGACGATAAATGTGTACGAAAATTTAAAAATTTAGGGTTTAAAGTTCATGTAGTAACTAGAAAAAAGGAATCATTGATAAAAAATTTGAGAGAAATATATAAAATTTTAAAAGAAGAAAAATTTGATATATTACATACACATATGACTGTAACAAATGTATTTCCTTTGATGTTAGGTTGGCTTGCAGGGGTAAAGGTAAGAATAAATCATTCACATTTAGCAATAAAAGATATGGGGATAATGGATAAGATATATTGCAAATTATCATTACTTTTTACAACTCATAAATTTGCATGTGGAAGAGAAGCGGCAAAAACTCTATTTAAAAATATGGAAGATGTTATTATTCTAAAAAATGCCATTGATTTAGAAAAATTTCAATACAATGATGAAATAAGAAAAGAAATGCGTAGAGAATTAAATATTAATAATGAATTAGTTTTATGCAATATAGGAAGATTGACTGCACAAAAAAATCAAATGTTTTTGATAGAAATTATGAATCAATTGGTAAAACATGATCAAAATGTAAAATTATTAATAATAGGATTTGGTGAATTAGAGCAACAATTAAAACAAAAGGTAGCTGAGTATAATTTAGCTGATAAAATTTCCTTTTTAGGTACGCGTGATGATATAGAGAAAATATATCAATGTTCTGATATATTTGTATTACCAAGTTTAAAAGAAGGATTACCATTAGTATGTATTGAATCTCAAACTTCAGGATTAAAGACTATTGTTTCTGATAATGTAACAGATGAAGTTGAAATAACACCTATTATTAAATATTTACCGATAACAGATACAGAGATATGGGTTAAGGAAATTTTAGATTTAAAAGAAGACTATGAACGAAAAGATTATAAAGAAGAAATAAGAAAGAATGGTTATGATATAAAATTAGAAGCAAAAAGATTGGATGATTTATATAGAAAAATGCTGGAGGAAAAGAAATGAATTTGTTAATTATTTCAAATGGTGATTTGCCAATCCCCACATCTCAGGGAGGGGCAGTAGAAACATTAATACAGACAATAATTGATGCAAATGAAAAAGAGAAACAACATGAGATAACTATATATACACCATGTGATAATAAATCAAGAGAGATGGCAAAATCATATAAAAAATGTAAATTTGAATTTATAAATACTAATAGTTTTTTATTTAAAGTAGGTAGGGCTATAAGATTTTTAATTAATAGACTTCCTAATATTTATATAGGAAATCAGTTTATACATAATGTATCTAAAAAATTAAAAAAGCAAAAAGATAAAAATGATAAGTATGATTATGTTATAATTGAAAATAGTCCTCAATATGCGTTAATTTTAAAAGAATATTTTAAAGATAATTTAATATTGCATTTACATAATGATTTTCTAAATCTTAATATTGATATGTCATATAAAATATTACATTCATATGCTAAAGTATTTACTCTTAGTAATTATATAAAAAAACGTGTAGAACAAATAGATTCAAAATATAAAAATGTGTATACATTATATAATGGAGTTGAAATAAATAAATTTGATAAAGATGTAGATGTAACAGAGTTACGAAAAGATCTAAACATAGAAAAGGATGATTTTGTATTTTTATTTACAGGTAGAATTGTAAAAGAAAAGGGAGTAGAGGAATTATTATTAGCATATAAAAATATGCCTGTTGATAAAAATTTAAAATTGTTGATTGTCGGAAATTTAAATACTGATAACATTATTAAGAAAAAATATATAAAAAATTTATTTGACATTGTTAAAGACATTAAAAATAAGGTAGTATTTACAGGATATATTCCATATGAAGAATTATATAAATACTATAAAATTGCAGATGTTGGAATTGTCCCATCAATATGGGAAGAGCCATTTGCATTAACTGTGATAGAACATTTAGCTTCTGGACATCCAGTTATTATGACAAATTCTGGTGGAATGTCAGAACTTGCAGATAAAAAAAGTACTGTAGTAATAGAAAGAGATAATATGATACAAAATTTAACTAATGCTATGTTAGAAATTAGGGAAAATAGACAGAATTATTTAAAACAAGACTTATTGAAGCAAGCTAATAAATTTGATAGTGAATCTTATTATAAAAGGTTTAATGAATTGATAACAAAGGAGAAAGTATAAATGAAAATTGCAAAAAGCAAAATTGTTAATATATATCTATTTCTTGTAATATTTTATTTTTTTACTAATTTCATTTATCAAATACAGGTACCAATAATAATACTATTAGGAGGAATATTTATACTTTGTATGGGATTGGGAAATTTAAGAAAAGGAATAAGTTATACAGATTTATTCTTAATATTATTTCCAATAACATTAACATTAATTTTTCTTATAACATTTAATAATGTTGAAGAAGCTATTAAATATATTATAGTTATATGGATTTTAACCTTAAGTACATTAATATTAAGTAAAGAAGATTTAAAAGATAATGGTGAAAAAATTATGAAATTTATTTTACTATTATCAGGAATACATGTTTTAATGACTTTATTATATGCAATAATTCCAGATTTTGTACAAACTATAAATAGAATTATTTTACCAATAAATAGTTATAACAACAATGTATATGAAATGCAACATAATAATATAAATTGTGGAATTACTCCTATACAGAGTATAAATGCTATATATATAAGTGTTTTTATAGGATGTATTTTTTCTAGACTAATGTGTAAAAAGGGAAATAAGATTTTAAATATATTATTATTTGTTTTTTCTATAATTGCTTTATTTTTATGCTCTAAAAGAGGTGTTATGATAGCAGTTTTTGTGGCAATGTTATTTGTAATAATATATTTACATATAAAGGATAAAAATAAAAAATTTAATATAGTAAAGACTATAAAAAAAGTAGTTCCAATAATTTTGATAATTGTGTTAGTAGTGTTTTTCATTGAAAAATATTTTAATACAGCTACATACATATTTGAGAGATTTTTTACTCAAGAAGATATAACTACAGGTAGAGCTGATTTATATGTTGATGTATGGGAATATATAAAAGAAAGTCCTATTATAGGAAATGGAATATTGACTACACAAGAAATGTTAAATACATATGCACATAATATTTATTTACAATTGTTCTGTGAAGCAGGAATTATTGGTTTGATAGTATTTTTAATAATGAATATAAGTATATTTCATAGAGTATGTAAACTGAAGAAAGTAAAAGATGAAAAGGTAATATTAGCAATATTCTTTTTTGTATTATTTTTAGTATATGGTTTTACAGGAAATCCTTTATTTGATTATTCTATAATAATTCCATATTATTTATCAATAGCAGTAATTAATAATAAGAAATATATTAATGAGGAGAATACTATAAATGATAGAGAGCAAATCTGATTATAAGAGATATTTAAAAATGGATGCTTTTTCTTGCAATGTTAATATAAAGAAAAGTTTTAATAATGAATTATTTAGATATCAAAAATTGATGAGAAAATTAGAATATTATAGTAATTGTAAAAAAGATATTATATCTAAAATTTTAATCATATTTATGAGAATTAAATATAAAAGAAAAAGTATTAAATATGGTTTTAGTATTCCTATCAATACATTTGGACCAGGATTAAACATAATGCATAGAGGTACTATTGTAGTAAATGGAAATGCGAGAATAGGAGAAAACTGTAAAATAAATGCAGATGTTAATATAGGAACTCAAATGGGAACTAGAACAGAAACACCTACTATAGGAAATAATTGTTATATTGGTCCAGGAGCGAAGATATATTTGGAAAAATAAAAATAGGTGATAATGTAGCTATTGGAGCAAATGCGGTTGTAAATAAAGATTTCCCAGATGGAGTAACTATTGCAGGAGTTCCAGCTAAAATAGTAAGTAATAAGGGAACATGGGAAGCATATAAAAGGTTTAGGCAAAATGAAAATGTCAATTAGAATTTTTTAATTAGGAGGAATAGATAAAACATGAAGATAGGAATATTAACATATCACGATACTACTAATTATGGAGCAGCATTACAAGCATATGCACTACAGAGAAAAATTCAGGAATTAGGTTATGAGGTAGATATAATTGATTATAAATGTGAAGCAGTAACAAATAGATATAAAATAAAAAAATTGAGAGAAATAAAAGATCCAAAAGAATTGATAAAAACAATATTGACGAGAAAAACAAATAGAAAATTAAAATATGAGTTTGAAAGATTTAAAAAAGATTTTCAAAAAATAAGTAAAAAAAGTTATTATAAAAATGATATAGCTGAATGTTTAAATATATATGACAAAATTATAGTTGGTAGTGATCAAGTATGGAATTTAGATTTATCAGGGAATGATGAAACATATTTTCTAGATTTTATTAAAGATCCTAAAAGAAAGATTGCTTATGCTGCAAGTTTTGGATATTCTCAAGTTCCTCAGAAATATGTAGAAAAAACAAAAGAATGTCTAGAAAATTTAGATAATATTTCAGTAAGAGAGATTCAAGGAAAAAAATTAATAGAAGATTTAGTAAATAAACAAGTTGAAGTTGTACTTGATCCAACGTTATTATTAGAAAAAAAAGATTATATGAATTTAATAGAAAAACCAAAAAAATGTTATGATAAAGATTATATATTATTATATAAAATGTCAGATACACCAACTCTTATGAAGTTTGCAAGAAAATTGGCAAAGATAACTAAATGTAAAATTATATATTTAAATCATTCATATAAATATCAATTAGGTATGGATAATATAAGAGGAGCAAGTGTGGGAGAATTTATATGGTATTTAGAAAATGCTAAGTATGTAGTAACAAGTTCTTTTCATGGAGTAGCAATGTCAATTGTTTTTAATAAAAATTTCTTTTATGAATTGGATAATAGTAAGGGAAATTCTAATTCAAGAACAAAGAATCTGGTTGAATTATTGAATTTAGAATGTAGAGAAATAGTACAAGCAGAAAATAATGAAATTGATAATCAGATAGAATATAATAAAGTTGATAAGATATTAACAAAAGAAAGGGAAAAATCAATAGAATTTTTAACAAAAAATTTAGAATCTGATTAAAGAGAGGAGATACAATAACTAGATTATTGTAAAATGAAAATGGAATATAGTGATTTAAAAATATCAACAATTATACCTGCATATAATTCACAAGATTATATAGGAAAATGTATAGAAAGTGTATTAAACCAAAAATTTTTGCCAATTGAAATAATTATTGTTGATGATGGATCTAAAGATAATACAGTAGAAATATGCAAAGAGTATGAAAAAAAATATGATATTGTTAAATTAGTAGAAATGCATAAAAATCAAGGAGTTAGCATTGCTAGAAATACAGGAATAAAAATTGCAGAAGGAAATTATATACATTTTATGGATTCAGATGATACAATTGAAAATAACATGTATTCAGATTTTAAAAATATTTTAAAGGAAGTTAAAGCTGATGTTATTATTTCTGGAATTAAAAATATTTATGAGAAAAATAATAAAATTGTTTTAGAAGAACCTAAAACTTCAGATTTGTATAATAAATTTGATGATATAGCTAATTTCCTAAAAGATATATGTGTAAAAGAAGGCAAAATATGGGCACTTAATGTTATTTGGAATAAATTATACAGAAAAGATGTGATTATATCTAATGATATTATTTTTAATAGTAAAATAAATTTAGGTGAAGACTTTATATTTAATTGCAATTTTTTTACAAATATTAATTCAATTCAAATAGTTAATAAAAGTTATTATAATTATTATAGACGAGATAATAATAGTTTGGTATCTAAGTTTAGAACAGATATAATAGAAAGAAGAAAATTGATATATTCAGAATGGGAGAAATTGTATAAAAAATATAATTTATATGATGAATGTAAAGAGGATATGCAGAAATATGAAGGATATTTAATGTATAATAATTTATATACGATTTTTAGTAAAAATTGCAAACTTTCTTCTGCTGAGAAAAAGAGTTTTCTAAAAGAATTATTAGAATCAGAAAATATTAATTTTGTATATTTTTTCTTTAATGGAAAGAAAAAATATGAAACAGAAAAAAAATTGATGAAGGCTAAAAAAATTGATTTGTTGTATTATTATATGTTAGTTAAAATTAAATTGATGAAACTAAAAAGTATAAGGAGAAGAACATGAAGATAGAAAACTTTAATGAATGTTGTGGTTGTGCAGCTTGTTTAAATAAATGTCCTAAAAATGCGATTGTTATGAAAGAGAATGAACAAGGTTTTTTGTATCCTATTATAGATAAAAATAAATGTATTTCTTGTGGATTATGTGAAAAAGTTTGTCCTATGTTAAATAAGCTAGAACCATCAAAGGAGCAAAATCAAAAGTTCTATGCAGTAAAACATAAGGAAGAAAAAATTAGAGAAGCAAGCTCTTCTGGAGGTGTGTTTAATGAAATTGCAGAACTCTTTTTAAAAAATAATGGAGTTATATATGGAGCAGTTTTTACAGATGATTTTAAAGTAAAACATATCAGAGCTGAAGATAGATCTGGAAAAGATAAAATGAGAGGTTCAAAATATGTACAAAGTGATATACAAGATGTATATGAAAATTTGAAAAAAGATTTAGAAGGGAATAGAAAGGTGCTATTTTCTGGTACCCCATGTCAAATTGTAGCAATTAAAAAGTATCTGGGAAAAGAAGATGAAAATTTGACAACATGTGATATAATTTGCCATGGAGTGCCTAGTCCAAAAGTATTTAAAGAATACCTAGAGATGCAATCTAGAAAATTTGATTCCAAAATTAATTCTGTTTCTTTTAGAAGTAAGAAAATAAAGGGATTTGTACAAAGTATGGAAATAGAGTTTAAAAATGGAAAAAGATATTTGAAAAAATTATATAAAGATTTATATGGATATTCTTTTCTAAATGAAATATTAATGAGAAAATCATGTTTTAACTGTCCATATTCATATGATAATAGAGTTGGAGATATAACATTAGGAGATTTTTGGGGAATTGAACATGTTGTGAAAAATTTTGATGATAAAAAAGGAGTATCTTTAGTAATTGTTAATAATGACAAAGGTAAAAAAATATTTAATGAAATCAAGGAAAATTTTAATTTTGTAGAAACTAATAAAGAGGAAAGTCTGAAATATAACAGAATAGGTAAATTAACTAAATCAAAGGATTATGATAAATTTTGGAAGAAATATGAAAGAATAGGTATATCATATTTGTCTATGTATTATTATAAAAAATATGTAGGCTCAATACCTAAAAAAATATTGGAAAAAATGAAAGTTGGTAAAAAATGAAGATAGGAATATGTACTATTAATGATAATGGAAATTATGGAAATAGATTACAAAATTATGCGGTACAAGAATTTTTGAAAAAACAGCGGAATAAAAAGTGAAACAATACAGAATTCTATAAATAATTATGGAGTAAAGTATCATATAAATAAGGCTAGAACAATGCTAGTAAAAATATTGAATTTAAAAAAGCATAGAAGACTTATTAATTTTTTGAAGTTTAATAAAAATATTAAGTTTGCAAGATTTGGAATTGATAAATCACATATAATAAAAAATATTAATAAAAAATATGACTATTTTATAACTGGTAGTGATCAGGTTTGGAATCCTAATTTTAATAGAATGTCAGATATAGATTTTTTAGTATTTGCTACACCTGAAAAAAGAGTTGCATTTAGTGCTAGTTTTGGTATAAGTGAAATACCAGAAGATATGAAAGACTATTACAAAGAACGTCTTTTGGGAATAAAGTATTTATCAGTAAGAGAAGATACTGGAAAAGATATTATTGAAAATTTAACAGGAAGAGAAGATGTACAGGTATTAGTAGATCCAACAATGCTTTTGACATCAGAAGAATGGAATAAAGTTATAAAAAAGCCAAAACAGTTAAAGACAGATAAATATATATTAAATTATTTTTTAGGTGAATTATCTGATAAAAGAAAACAGGAAATAGAGAGAATAGCGAAAGAGAATAATTGTGAAATAATAAATATATTAGATAAAAATAGTCCTTTTTATGAAAATGGACCAAGTGAATTTTTATATTTAGAAAAAAATGCTTTTATGATATGTACTGATTCATTTCATTCTTGCGTTTTTGCTATTCTATTTAATAGACCTTTTGTTGTTTTTGATAGAGAAGACTCTCATGTAAAAATGAATTCAAGATTAGATACATTATTAAATAAGTTCAACTTGAAGAGTAAATGGTTTAATGATAAAATATCAAAGGAACAATTGCAGGCTAATTATAAAGAAGTATATCAAATATTAGAAGAGGAACGAAAAAAAGCGGAAAAATTTATAAAAATACTATTATAATAGAAAGGAACGAAATATTAGATGAAAGAAAGTACTTCAAGAATTAAGAACACCACGATTAATTCAACAATAGCATTAACATCAAAAGTATTAACATTTGTATTGCAATTCATATGTAGAACTGTATTTATAAGAGTATTAAGCACAGAATATTTGGGTGTCAATGGATTATTTACAAATATATTAACAATGTTATCATTTGCTGAATTAGGTATTGGTAATGCTATTATATTCAAATTGTATAAGCCAATAGCTGATAATGATGAAGAGAAAATAAAAACTTATATGAAATTTTACCAAAAAGCGTATTTTTTAATTGGTATAATAATATTAACAATAGGAATACTAATTATTCCATTTTTAAAATACATGATAAATGATGTTCCAGATATAAAAGAGAATATTTATTTTATATATGTATTGTTTTTAGCAAATTCAACGATATCTTATTTCTTTACATATAAGAAATCAATTATAATTGGTTATCAAAAGGAATATATTATAACTCTAATAAATTTAGTTGCAATTATAGTACAAAATATAGTACAAATCATTATATTATTAGTAACTAAAAATTATATATTGTATTTGCTAATTCAAATTTCTGCTACATTTTTGGAGAATTTCTTGGCATCAAAGAAAGCTGATAAGATGTATCCATTTGTTAAAGATAAGAATTATGAGAAAATATCCAAATCTGAAGAAAAGAAAATATTTACAGATGTTAAGTCTTTAATTTTATATAAAATAGGATATATATTATCTAATGGTACAGATAATATAATAATTTCTGCTTTTGTTGGAGTAAGTGAAGTAGGATTATTATCAAATTATACAACTATTACTAATGCTATAACTACATTTCTTTCATCATTTTTTAATGGTTTTACAGCAAGTGTAGGAAATTTGAATACAACTGATGATAATGAAAAAAAGGAATCTATATTTTATCAAATCTTGTCACTATCTTTTTTAGTATATGGGTTTGTGTCAGTAGCTATAGCATTATTAAGTAATGATTTTATTGTAATATGGTTAGGACAAGATTATCTATTAAGCTTTAGTGTATGTTTGGCATTAGGACTTAATATGTATGTTGATGGAATGAGATTTGTAAATTATACTTTTAGAAATACAATGGGATTATTTAAGAAAGGAAGACTTATTCCTTTAATTTCATCTGTTACTAATGTGATTTTATCAGTATTATTAGTAAGATATATAGGTATTTTTGGTGTATTAATTGCAACAGTATTAACTAGATTATTTATAACAACAATGTATGATCCATATTTATTGCATAAATATAAATTTAATACACCATGTAGAAGATATTATTTAACATATATATATTATTTTATTATACTAATTATGGACTTTTGTATTTGCAATTTTGTTTTATCTAAAATAGTAATTGGAGGAATCCTAGGCTTTATAGTAAAAGGAATTGTAATAATGATAATTACATATATATTATTCCTAATTTTTGTATGCAGAATGAAAGAGTTTAAAGAGCTAAAAGATATATTAAAAAATATAGTATTAAAAAGATTTATAAAAAGAAAGGAAGTATAAATAATGTATTCAAATGTAAAAAATGTACAATTATTAGTAGCAATGTTAAAAGCAAAGAAGGTAAAAAATATAGTAGTGTCTGCAGGAACTAGTCATGATGCTATTGCAAGATCACTTGAATGTGATGACTATTTTAAAACATATAATATTGTTGATGAGAGAAGTGCAGCTTTTTTTGCATTAGGTTTAATTCAAGAATTGAATGAAACAGTTGCAATTGTTTGTACAGCGGGTACAGCGGCAGTTAATTATTTAACAGGAGTAACAGAGGCTTCTAGAAGAAATTTGCCTCTAGTTGTAATTACTGCTGATAAGAATCCATATTATTATAATCAATTTGAAGATCAAATGGTTGATCAAATTAATTTATTTAAGTCAGTTGTAAAACATACAGTTTCATTGCCAATGATAAAAGATGATAAAGATAGATGGTATTGTGAAAGACTTTTGAATGAAGCCTTTTTAGAAATTAATCATCATGGGACAGGTCCAGTTCATATTAATATTCCAATAGAAGAAGGTATGTTTGCAATTGGAGATACTTTTACAACAAAGGAATTACCAAAAATAAAGGTTATAGAAAGATTAGACGTTTCAAGTGATTTGAATAAATGGGAGGAAAAGTTTAGATCTTTAAAAAATAAAAAAGTTTTAATTGTTTATGGACAAGATTACAATGTTACACAAAGTAGAATTGAAAAATTGGAAAAGATTTTTAGAAATTATAATTGTTTAATTTCTACAGAGAAGTTGTCTAATTTGCATTGTGAAGGAGCTATTGAAATGTCTAAAGTTTCAAGAATGATGACAGTATCTGGTGAGTTTGAACAAATATGTCCAGATGTTGTTATTAGCTTGGCAGGTTCAGTAGCTTGGGATGGAAAATTTGCACTTAAAAGTAATAATAAAAAATTTGAAAATTGGCTTGTTTCAGAATTTGGCATGGTTCAAGATTTTTATAGAAATTTGACTAATATTTTTGAATGTTCTATAGATGAGTTTTTAGAAAAAATGTCTAATTATGAAATTGATGAGAAAAATGATTATTATAATTTATGTAAGAATTTAGATGCTAAATTTGAATTGCCAAATTTTGAATATTCAAATTTGTATGTTACTCAAAAGCTTATGAATAATATTCCTAAAGATTCTATATTAAATTTAGCAAATAGTAGTACTATAAGGTTAGCACAATATTTTGATAATGATCCAAGCATAAAGATTTATTGTAATCGTGGTATTCATGGAATAGATGGGTGTATGTCAACTTTTATAGGACAAAGTGCAGTAACTGATAAATTAAGTTTTTTAATAATTGGAGATTTGACATTTTTTTATGATATGAATGCATTGTGGAATAGATATGTTGGAAAAAATGTAAGGATAATGTTGGTAAATAATTCAGGAGCGGCTTTATTTCATTTTAATCAAGGATTACAAAAATATCCAACACTTAATGAAAATGTTGCAGCAGATCATAATGCAACAGCAAAAGGTTGGACAGAATCAAGAGGGTTTAAATATTTATCTTCTACAAATAAAGAAGAATTTGATAAAAACTTAGTAGAATTTGTAAATCCTAATTCAGATAAACCGATAATTTTAGAGGTATTTACTAAAAAAGAAGAGGATGCAAGATTACAACATGAATTTTTTGAATATAATTTACCAGATTCTGAGAAATTAAAAAGAAATATAAAGAGTGTAATAAAAAAGGCAATTGGTAGATAAGGAGAAAAGAATGAATATAAGAAAATTGATTCCTAAAAAGTTAATGACAAAACTTGATAATAGGGATTTGAGATTAATAAAGTATAAATTGAGAAATACAGAATGTAAGTATAAAATTTATACAGAAGATTTAGGAAAATTGAAAGACAAAGTTGCTATAGTTACAGGAGGGTCAGGAGCAATAGGAAGTGCAATTTGTTTTAGGTTAGCAATGGAAGGTGCACATGTTTTTGTTGCAGGAAGAAATAAAGAAAATTTGAATTCGGTAGTTAATCAAATAAAAGAAAATGGTGGAAATGCAGAATTAATTGAAGTAGATGTTACAAATTATGAAGATATAAACAAAAAGATGGAATACATATATAATAAATGCGGAAAAATTGATATATTAGTAAATAATGCTGGAGGAAGTGCAAGAAGCAAGAATAATAAAATTGTTGATCAAGATGTGGAAGTTATAGATGAGGTCTTAAATATTAATTTACGAGGAACAATTCTATGTTGTAAGGAATGTTCAAAATATATGATTAAAAATAATTATGGAAGAATAGTAAATATACGGATCAACAGTTGGAATTGGTGGTTTGTCAGGATTTTCAGAATACTGTGCATCTAAAGCAGGAGTGATGGGCTTTACAAAATCTTTGGCAATGGAACTTGCTCAATTTAATATATGTGTAAATTGTGTTTCACCAGGTATTACTAATCAAATATTATGGGATAAACCTATAAAGGATATACCAAATGATAATAAAAGTTATATAAATAGAAGAGGAAAAACTGATGATATAGCAAATGCTGTTGAATTCTTTTGTAGAGACGAATCAGAATATATTATTGGCCAAAATTTAATTGTAGACGGTGGCAGAAGCTTAGGGCTAAAACAATAATATTTAAATAATACAATTATAGAGCCAGAAAGTTTGAAATATTACAAATGTAACACTATTGTAATAAAAATGAAAAGAATAATATATTGTTATATAAACTCTAATATGATAAAATATTTATTGTAAATTTTAGTAGAAAAGGAGCAAAAGAAAATGAAAAAAGTAGTATCAATAATATTATTCATAATTTTAGTAATAGTTTCTCTTAATGTAAAAGCGGTATCAGAAAATGGATCAACAGTAAATATGAGCTTTACAAAAACAGTAGAAGAAGATAAAGTAATAATAACAATAAAATTAGGAGAATTTGTATCAGTAGAAGAAAATTCTGTAATGGCAGCCTCAATGACCCTTGACTTTGATAATAATGTAATATCAGAAGTCTCAGGGACAAGTAGTAATAACTGGGATATAACAATACAAAAAAATACAAAGAGAGTTTTACTAGAAACAGATTCAGCTAAACCAAACACAGAAATAGCAAAAATAACATTTAATATAAATCCAAATGCAAGTAAAGGAACAAGTAGTGTAGGATTAAAAGAAATAAACATAGCAGAAAGTTCTTCAGGTTTGGATGAAAACTATAATGATCAAACAGTAAGTTTTAGTGTTAATGAAGAAACACAAACAAATCCAGACGGAGATGAAAATGAAGTAACAGGAGAAAACAATACGGTTAACAATGCAACTGGAAACAATACAGTAGGAAATAATTCTACAGGAAATGGAATAAATCAAACAACAAATAATTCATCAAATAGAACAAACAGTATAGTTGGAAATAGAGATAATACAATAGCTACAGGAAGATTGCCAGACACAGGAATTCAAAACATATTAATAATAGCAATCGTAGTAACTGCAATATGTATAGTAATATTTAAAATAAAATCAAGAAAAATAAAATATTAAAATATAAAAGATAAGATGATTGAAATTTTAAAAAATATAGTGTATAATCTTTAATATGAAAAGATAAAAAATTAATTATCTTATCTTTTTAATTTATTATTAAAATATATAAAAACCAAAAAAGTCGCAGGGAGGAAATATGGAAGAATTAGATTTAAAAGAGCTTTTCATGATGCTATGGAATAAAAAAGTACAAATAATATTAATCATATTAATATTTGCTATAATAGGAATTATTTATACAATGGGGTTTGTAACACCAGAATATTCATCATATACAACATTATTATTAGCTGGTTCAGGAAATAAAAATAGTAATACAACGACTATAACAACTACAGATATAACACTTAATTCTAAGTTAGTATCAACATATAGTGTATTAATAAAAAGCACAGATGTTGTAAGCCAAGTTGTATCAAATCTTGGAATTGATATGAATGTAGAGGCACTAAAAAGAAATATAAGTGTTACATCAGAAGATGACACAGAAGTTTTAAGAATAACTGTAACAGATAAAAACCCATCATATGCAGCAAAAATAGCAAATGAAATTGCAAATGTTTTCTCAGAAAAAGTTGCAGAAATATATAATATAAATAATGTTTATGTTGTTGATGATGCAAAAGAAAGCACAACACCATCTAATATAAATCATACAAAAGATGTTGCAATATTTATTGCAATAGGTATAGTTGTTTCTATAGGATATGTATTAATAGCAAATATGTTAGACACAACAGTAAAAACAGTAGAAGATGTAGAAAAGGCATTTAAAATACCAGTGATTGCAACTATTCCTCTAGATATAGTAGAAAAAGGAGGTAAAAAGTAATGAAAAAAGAATTAATAGCACAAACAGATCCAAAATCTCCTATTTCCGAAATATTTAGAACATTAAGAACTAATATACAATTTATGACATCAAGTAAAAAATTACAAGTTGTACAAGTAACATCAACATTCCCAGGAGAAGGTAAAAGTTATGTTTCTTCAAATTTAGCTGTTACATTTGCACAGGCAGGTAAAAAAGTAATAATAATAGATGCAGATATGAGAAAAGGAAGATTATATAGCATTTTTGATGTTTCACCAAGACCAGGACTTTCAAATTACTTATCTGGTATGGATGCAAATGGTAACGAAGAACTTGATTTATCAGAATATATTCAACAAACAGAAGTTGAAAACTTATTAATAATGACAGCAGGAAATATACCACCAAATCCGTCAGAGCTTTTAGTATCTCAAGAAATGAAACAATTATTAGAGGATTTAAAAGAAGTATGTGATGTAATAATAATTGATGGTACACCATGTCAATTAGTATCAGATTCAATAATTTTGTCAAGAATAGTAGATACTACGGTAATAGTAACAGCATATAAGCAAACTAAAAAAGATACATTAGGGAGAATTGTAAAAAATATACAAAATGTTGGTGGTAAAATTGCAGGAGTTGTTATAAACAAAATGCCAGTTAATGAAAAGAAATACAAAGAATCATATTACTATGGTTCAACAACAACCACAAAGAATATGCCTAAAGGGAAAAATGGTAGAACTAGGACTTCTAGTGTACGAAATGCAGAACAATTACGTAATAGAGCAACATCAACACTAAGGTCAGACGTAAGAAGAGCTACTCCAGAAGAGCATAGAACAATGGAAAGACCAAACTATAGAGCTGAAAGAACTGATAACAATAAAACAAATCCAAACCAAGTACTAAGTGAAATAAATAAATATTTAGAAGAAGAAAAGAAAAATTTAAACTAACAGGAGAGTAATCAAGATGATAGATTTTCATACACATATATTACCAAGTATAGATGATGGTTCTAGAAGTGTAGAAGAAACTTTTAATCTTATTAAAGAAGCAAGAGATGCAGGATTTAATGGAATAATGTTAACTTCACACTATATAGAAAATTATTATGAAACAGGTATAGATGAAAGAGAATTATGTGTAAAAGCCATACAAGACAACTTAAATAGTAAAGGGATAGACGTAAAATTATACATAGGAAATGAAGTATATATAACAAACAATGTAATGTCTTTATTAGAAGAAGGAAAAGCATCAACTATAAACAATAGTTGCTATGTTTTATTTGAGATGCCATTTCATACAGAACCAATGAATTTATATGATTTTATATATACATTACAAGAAAACAAACTTATACCTGTGTTAGCACATCCAGAAAGATATTCTTTTGTACAAAAAGAACCTGAATTGATATATGAATTAATTCGAAAAGGATGTCTAATGCAAGTGAACTTTGGTAGTATTATTGGTCAATATGGCTCAAAAGCAGAATTCATGGTAAAAAGATTTTACGAAAATAATATGGTTCATTTTATAGGTAGTGATGTACATAGACAAAATTCTACGTATCCTAAAATTCCAATGTGTTTAGAGGAAATACAAAAAATAATTGGAAGAGCAAAATTAGAAGAGCTAACAGAAATAAATCCAAGACTTGTATTAGAAAATAAAAAAATAGATATTGATGATCCAATAGAATTTAGTTTGACTTTTAAAGAAAAAATGATGATGAATTTGAAAAGAAAATAAAGATGTAAAACAGTGATGATAAATAGAAAAGTTTATTATCACTGCTTTTTTAATGTAAAGTATGGTAATTTTTTGTGGTTTATGATATATTTATATCATATTAAATGATAAAGATAATATATTTTAATATGTATAAAATAGCGAAAGGAAATGATTTAATTGAGAAGATACTTTGGAACTGATGGAATAAGAAGAATTGCAAACACAGAATTAACACCAGAATTGGTATATAAAGTAGCAAAAGCTGGAGCATATGTTTTTTCAAAACATACAGACCATAGACCAACAATATTAATAGGAAGAGACACAAGGCTTTCAGGAACATTAATAGAAAGTGCAATGGTAGCAGGATTTTTAAGCTATGGAGCAAATGTAAAACTACTTGGAGTAATACCAACACCAGGAGTTGCATATCTTACAAGAAAGCTAAAAGCAGATGCAGGAGTTGTAATCTCAGCATCACATAATACATATGATTTCAATGGAATAAAATACTTCAGTAATAAAGGAATGAAAATACCAGATAAGCTAGAAGAAGAAATTGAAGAAGTAATGGATTCTGAAAAAATTAAAGAATTATCAGCAGTAAGTAATAAAATAGGAGTATCAGAATATAGAGAAGATTTAGTAGACGAATATGCATATTTCTTTAGAAAAAATTTTGATGATAATATAGAAAAATTAAATAAGGAAGATTTTATCATAGGATTAGATACAGCAAATGGAGCAACATCAGAAGTTGCAGAAAAAGTATTTAAAATGTTAGGAATAAAATACAAAATAATAAATAATCATCCAGATGGAATAAATATAAATAAAAATTGCGGTTCTACACATTTAGAAATGTTAAAAAAATATGTAAAAGAAAATAAACTAAGCATGGGATTTGCATATGATGGAGATGGAGATAGATGTTTAGCTATTGATGAAAATGGAGAAGAAATAGATGGAGATAAAATAATGGCAATAATCTCTAACTATTTAAGAAAAAAGGGACAACTAAAAAAGGATACAATTGTTGCAACAGTAATGAGTAATTTAGGATTACACAAATATGCAAGAGATAATGGATTAGAATTATTACAAACAAAAGTAGGAGATAGATATGTATTAGAAGAAATGTTAAAAGGAGGTTTTAATCTAGGAGGAGAACAATCAGGACACATAATCTTATTAGACTACAATCCAACAGGAGATGGAATATTAACCTCATTAATGCTAATACAAGCAGTACTAGAAGAAAATAAAAAAGCATCAGAAGTTGCAAAAATAATAAAACTATATCCACAAGTATTAGTAAATGCAAAAGTAGATAATGATAAAAAATATAATTACGAAAAAGATGAAAAAATAAAAACAGCAATTGAAAAATTAGAAAAAGAATTTGCAGGAAATGGAAGAGTTTTAATAAGACCATCAGGAACAGAACCTTTAGTAAGAGTTATGATAGAAGGAGAGGACCAAGAGTATATAACTAAAAGAGCAAATGAAATAGCAAAATTAATAGAAAATAGTTAATTGGGGCAGGTTTTAAATTTAAAAGTATTACAATTCACAGCCATATATAGCAAAGAAACCTTTGAAAGTATTTCTTATTTTGAACTGTGAATTGTAACTTAAAAGTATCATATAGAAAATTTATGGTACTTTTTTCTTGACTAAAAAAAGTGCCAATGTTATAATTAATTTGTCAAAAAATATACAGAATTGTAAAAAGATAACAAATTAAAAAAACTAAAGACTTTGGAGGAAAAAATGAAAAATATATTAATAAAAATTATATCAATTATTTTAATTTTTATGCTAGCATCAAGTTTATTGTTAGCTTTATTCCAAAATAAAGCATATGCAACAAATTTTAGCGAAGATATTAACAGTATAGATGATTCAAAATATCCAGGGATAAAAGCAATGTTACAGTCTTTAAAATCTCAATATCCAAATTGGAACTTTAAAATAATGTACACAGGATTAAATTGGAATGATGTTATAACTAATGAATATACAGGACATGGGGCTTCACCTAAAAATCTAGTCCAATATACAAGTGGATATAAAGGAGCATGGATTTGCCCAATATGTGGAGAAAATAGACCTTATGATAATGGAACTTGGAGATGTGCATCAGAGCAGGCAATAGCATATATGATGGATCCAAGAAATTCACTTAATGTTTCAGATATTTTTCAATTTGAGGAATTATCAAATGTAAGTGCGAATATAGATAGTATAAGAAATATGACTAATGGAACATTCTTAGCAGGATATGAGCAAAGCATAATAAATACGGCAAATGAATGTAATGTTAATCCATATTATATAGTGGCAAGAGTTATCCAAGAGCAAGGAAAACAAGGATCAGAACTAGTATCTGGTAAATATGGATATTATAATGCTTTTAATATAGCAGCATCTGGGGCAAATTCAGAAGAGATAATAGCAAATGGTATTGCATATGCTCAGAAAAAAGGTTGGACAACACTAGAAGCATCAATTAAAGGCGGAATTGAATCTGTTTCAAAAAACTATATTAACCAAGGACAAAATACATTATATTTACAAAAATTTAACGTAACATCTAATAGTACATATGCACATCAATATCAACAAAATTTAATGGCAGCACAGTCAGAAGGAACAACTTTAAGAAATGCATACATAGATATAGATTCATTAGCAGGTCCACACACATTTATTATTCCAGTATATGAAAATATGCCAGCTACAGCATGTGCAAGGCCTGATGGTTCACAAGGAGCAACAGTAAGTTCAGACCTAGTAAAAGTAAATGTAACAAGTTCATTAAGAATGAGAAATGAGCCAAATGGTTCAGAAACAGTAGGATGGCTATATACAGACGAAATTGTAACAAGATTAGAAAAAGCAACTACAAAAGTAAATGGAACTTATTGGGATAAAGTAATGAAATCAAATGGTGTTATAGGATATACAGCAAGAGAAACATATGATGGTGAAACACCATATAAGTTATACTTAGTGCCAATAGTAGAAACAGAACCAGGAGAAAACACGGAAAATGAAAATAAACCAGGTAATGAAGAAAATCAAGGACAAACTGGTTCAGATGATACAACTTTTGTAGATGGAGACGTAAACAAAGATGGAAAAATAACATCAAGTGATTATGTATTAATAAAAGATTATATAATGGGAGTAGGAAGCCTAGACGAAACATCACAAAAATTAGCAGACTACAATAAAGATGGAAAAATAACATCAAGTGATTATGTACTAATAAAAGACTATATAATGAGCAAATAGTTTGAAAAGTGAGAAAAGAATTATTTAAATCTTTTTAATCAAGTTTCTATATTAAGGAGGAATAAAATTAAATATGAATAGGAAAATCTTTAAAAACTTATTATTGACTATAGGATTTATTTTTGCAATATTTTTATTTTCAAATAGTGTACAAGCAGCATATATAAATATATCATTAAGTAGTACATCAGCAAACCCAGGTGAACAGATAACAGGAACTGTAACATCTGACTGCGTTGGAAGAGTGAATTTATCAGTTTCAAATGGTAGTATATCAACAGATAGAGTATGGATTGAAGGCGGAGCTCAAAGCTTTACAGTAACAGTAGGGACAGCTGGAACAACATCAATAAATGCTACTGCAGAAGGTGGAAAAATGTCATCAGGAGGGGCAGATGTTGATGTTCCAGGAGCAAGTGCTACAGTTTCAGTTTCAGCTCCACCAAGCGGTGGAAATGAACAAACACCACCAGCAGATAACCCATCTGGAGGAGAGACAGGCGGAGGAACTACAAATAACGGAAATCCTTCAACATCAAATGAAACTCAAACACCATCACAACCTACAACAACACCACAACCTGAAAACAAATCAAATAATACAAATTTATCAAATTTAGGAATAACACCAAATGACTTTACAGGATTTAAACCATATGTAACAGAATATACAACATCTGTACCAAATGACGTAACAACAATAAATGTTTATGCAACTGCACAAAAAGGTCAAACAGTAACTGGAACTGGTAATAAAGAATTACAAGAAGGAGAAAATGTATTTAAAATAGTTGTAACAGCAGAAGATGGAAAAACACAAAAAACATATACATTAACAGTAAATAGAGAAACTGCAGATGAAACAGAAGAAAATCCAGAAGAAGGCGAAACAGAACTAACAGAAAGTTTCGGGCTAGCAAGCTTAGAGATAGAAGATATAGAGTTAACACCAGAATTTTCAACAGATATATATGAATATACAGCAAAATATACAGGAGATGACACACAATTAAATATAACTACAAGACCTACAGAAGAAGGAACAAATGTCGAAATAACAGGAAATGAAAATTTAGTTGACGGAGAAAACATAATAACAATACTTGTTACAGATTCATCAGGAGATAAGACAGTAACATATCAAATAAATGTCCAAAAGGAAAAAGCAGAAGAAGCTTTATTAGATACTAATCAAGAAGAATTAGAAAATCAAAATAAAACAAGAAATTTAATAATAATAGTTGGAATAATTGTTTTAATACTAATAGTAGCTATAGTTTTAATAATAAGGCACAAGAGAAATAAGAGATGGGAAGAAGAATATGCTGGGGAACCATATGAAGAAGATGACTATAACGAAGAAAATCCATATAACAACAATAATTATGATAATAGTTATGATGACTATGACAATGAAGAAAGCGAACAAGGTAATACAGAGTTCAAAAAATTAACACAAAAATTAGTAAAAAGAGAAAATAAACCAGAAACAAATATAAATTTAGAAGAAGAACATGAGCATAAAGACAGCAAACAAAAAATAAAAGATTTATATTTAAAACAATACAGTGATGAAGACAATTTGGATGATGATATTGAGACAAGAAGGCGTAGTAGAGGTAAGAGATTTAAATAAGATGTTAAATATTACTAATGATGAATAAGGATAAAATTAAATGTTAAGAGAAAATAGTTTAAATCAAGTAAACTATACTCTTAACATTTTCTATATATTACTTAATTATTTGAATATAATAGTTAAAAATGCAAAGGAGATTATATGTATACAATAGAAGAATTTGATAATGCCAAAACAAAAGTGTTAAAATATATTTTGTATAAAAAAAGGTCAGAACAAGAAGTAAAACAAAAATTTTCAAATGTAATGGAAGAAGAACTATTAGAAGACGTAATAGATTATTTAAAAGAAGCAAATTATATTAACGATAAAGAGTATATAACAAAAACAGTAAATAATTTAAAAACTTTGAAAAACCTATCTATTAGAGAGATAAAATATAAATTAATGTCAAAAGGTTTAGATAAAAACGATATAGAAGATTATATTTATGAAAATAAAGACGAACTAGAAGAGTACGAAGAAAAATCTGCAAAAAATATAATTTCAAAGAAAATAGTTTCAATGGAAATAGAAGAGATAAAACAATATTTACAAAAAAAAGGATATAAACAAGAGAATATTAATGAAGCTATGGAAGAATATAATAGTTGAAAAATAATTACTTAATTCTTTTTAAACTAGACTTCTCTACAATAGAAAAGTCGCTTTGCTTCAACGGTGAGAAAGGAATGATATGAATAATGGCAATATTAACATTGGAAACAAAAAAATACCCAATAAAAATAGATAATTTCGAAGGGCCGATAGATTTATTATTATACTTAATAGAAAAAAACAAAATGGATATTTATGAGATAAACTTAACAGAAATAACGGAACAATATATGGAATATCTAAATAAGATGCAAGAATTAAATCTAGAGATAGCTAGTGAATTTTTAGTAATGGCTTCTACACTTTTATATTTAAAATCCAAAAATTTATTGCCAAAGCAAGAAGAGGAAGAAGAAATTACCGAAGAAGAGTTAATAAGAAGGATTGTAGAATATAAAAAATTTAAAGAAATGAGTAAAGTTTTCAAAGAAAATTATGAAGAATTTTCAAAAAGAATCTTTAAAGGTCCAGAAGATATTGAATTGCCTAAAAAAACTTTAGAAGAAAAGTACGATAAAAATGTAATACCAGAAATATATAAAGAAATAGTAGAAAGAACAAGTGTAAGATTAAACCAAAACGCAAAAAATATAGAAAAAATAGCCCTAGTAGATACATATACAGTAGGAAGTAAAGTAAAAGAAATGTTTAAAATTTTAATAAAAAGCAAAAAGTTTGTATTTAATAAAGTATTTTCTCTAAGCAAAAGAAATAAACAAGAAGTTGTAACAGCATTTACAGGTTTATTAGAATTATCAAGAAGAGATAAGGTCGTAACAGAACAAAACGAGCTATTTGGCGATATATTAGTTGAGAGAAAGAAAAAAATAGGATAAATAATTTGATTTAAAGTTATTACATTGCATTGCTATTTTAATAAAATAGCCAGGATATGTTTAAATTAAAAAAAATTGGAAAAAATAATAGTAATCACAAGAAGAGGTGATACTATTGTTTTTTTTAATTTCTCTTTTAATTGTATTAATCATTTTTTTGTGTTTAATAACAATAAGAGTAAAAATAAAAATAGTAAATTTAGAGATAGATACATTAAAAGGTCAGGGGAATTATATAAAAGAAGACTTTTTTGCAATTATAACAATATATATTTTAGAAAAAATTCCTGTTTGGAGATTAAAAATAACTAAAGAGAGATTCCAAAAAATTCAAACTTCAAATAGATTAAATAAAATAAAAAATAAATTTAATCAAAAATTTATTGAAAACAAAAATGATTTCGATAAAGATGTATTTTTGCTATTATACAAATTTCCAACAAACTTATATGATTTAGATGTAAATATAGAAATAGGTACAGAAAGTATAATGTTTACAACTTTTATAGTACCAGTAATAAGTACAATAATAGCATTATTATTAAAAAAATATGCAAAAGGAAAGAGTCAAAGATTTAATGTCAAACCAATATATAATGAAAAAAATAGTTTGAAATTAGAATTTAATGGTATATTTGAAATAAAAATGATACATATTATAAACACAATATGTATATTAAAAAAGAAAAAAGGGAGAGTGAAGAAAAATGTCAGAACATCCAATAGAAGGTCTTATGACTACGGCTATGAATAGTATTCAAGATATGGTTGATGTAAATACAATAATAGGAGAGCCAATAGAAACATCAAATAATATAGTAATAATTCCAATATCTAAAGTATCATTTGGTTTTGCAGCAGGTGGAAGTGAATTTAAAGGGGAAACAATAGATGAATATAAAAAAGTAGAAAAAGAAGAAGCAATACAATATAGGTTGCCATTTGGCGGAGGAGCAGGTGCAGGTGTTTCTATAAATCCAATAGCATTTTTAGTAATTACAAATGATAATGTACGATTATTACCAGTAAACCATTCATCTAGTATTGATAAATTATTAGATTATATACCAGACTTAATGGAAAGGGCAAATAATATGATGAATAGGTGTATTCAAAATAAAAAAGAAGAAACAGAAAAAATAATTAATACAATAAAGAAAAATACAAATAATAATCATGAAAATAAAAAAGAAGACAAACCCAAAAATGAATTTGCTGATGATGTGGCTATGGAATATACTTATGATGAAATGGATGATTAGAAATATAATTTGTAGATAGATAGCAAGTTTTTTCTTGCTATTTTTCTTTTCATGTAGTAGAATGATAAAAAAGTAATAGGAGAGCAAAATGGTAAATATTGAATTAGTAGAAAAAGAATTAAATCAACAGAAATTACATAGTATATATTTATTTTATGGAGAAGAGCAATACTTAATAGAAAGTTGTATAAAAAAGATAAAAAAAATATTTGGAGAATGTATAAAAGGAATAAATTATATATTAATAGATGAAACAAATATTGGAGAATTGATATCAGATATAGAAACTCCAAGTTTTGGATATGAAAAAAAACTAATAATAGCTAAAAATACGGGGCTATTTAAAAAAGAAGGAAAAAGAAAAAATGCAGATATAGCAAATAAAAAAGAAAAAATAATAGAATATTTAAATGACAATATGCAAATTGTAGATGAAAGTTGCGTATTAGTATTTTGCGAAGAAGAAGCAGATAAAAAAGAAAAACTATATGAAATCATTGAGAAAAATGGAGTAGTGTGTAAATCTGATTTTCAGAAGCCGATGCAATTAGCAAACCGAATAAAAAGTATTTGTAATGCATATAAAGTGCAAATTGATAATTATACAATTCAATATTTTTTTGAAGTTTGTGGAACAGAAATGCAAACTTTAATAAATGAAATAAGAAAATTAATAGAATATGCAGGAACAGGTGGAACAATAAAAAAAGAAGATATTGATAAATTATCAACAAAAAAAATAGAAAGTGTAATATTTGATTTAACAGATAGCCTTGGAAAAAAGAATGTAACAAAAGCATTAGAAGTATTGCATAATCTGATTTATGAAAAAGAGCCTATACAAAAAATTCTTATTACATTATATAATCATTTCAAAAAAATATATTTGACAACAATTGCTGTAAAATTAAAAAAAGATGTTGTTGTAAGTCTAGACTTAAAACCTAACCAAACATTTTTAGTAAATAAATATAAAACACAAGCAAAATATTTTAATGAAAAAGAATTAAGATTAATACTTCAAGATTTAACAGATTTAGATTATAAAAGTAAGATAGGTCAAATAGACCCTTTATTTGGACTAGAAACAATATTATGTGAGCATTTTAATTCATAATTTTGTGGCGATTTTTATCATACAAATATTAAAACTTTAATATATTATTTTTCAAAGTTTTCGTTCAAGCTAATTTTCGTAGAAAATCTAAACGAATTTTATGGCACCCTTCCAAGATAAACTTGAACTCTTTCCATAAAATTCATTAAGATTTTCTAAACTCAAATTACTTTCAATTCAAACTTTTCAAAATAATATATTAAAGTTTTATTAATTGGTAACTAAAACAGAAAATCACCACAAAATTATGAATAAAAATGCAATAATTGCTAAAAATATATATAAAATATATTTTTAGGTGATTTTATGAAAAAAAGTAAAAAGATAATATTAATAACAACTATATTATTTGCTATAACAACAATAATATTTTTAATATTCTCAAAAAATGATGAAGTAGAAGCATTATCAAAATATGGTTCAAGAGGAGATGAAGTAATACAAATACAGACAAAATTAAAAAGATGGGGATATTATAATGGAAATATAGATGGAATTTATGGAACACAAACATTAGAAGCGGTAAAATATTTTCAAAGAAAAAATGGACTAGCAGTAGACGGAATAGCAGGGCCAAATACATTAAAAGCAATGGGAATAATGACATCTAGCTCATCTGGAAGTAGCAGTTCATCAACAAATTCAAATGATTTAAATTTGCTTGCAAGGGTT
>CAJFJY010000006.1 GCA_904384205.1 uncultured Clostridia bacterium
ATAAGTCAACATATATTTTTGCATTTTCTAAATCTTTTTTACTTCCTCTAAAATTCAATATTGCATTCATTTCAGCATGACATACATAAGGATATTTTGTATCTAGATTTTCTCCTTCTCTTCCCCAAGGAAAGTCCTCGTCATTAAATCCATTCGGTGCTCCGTTATATCCAATTGATAATATTCTATTGTCATTACTTACTATACAAGCTCCAACTTGAGTTGATGGATCTTTACTCCTCATTGCTGATAGTTTAGCAATTGCCATAAAATATTCATCCCAACTTAAATAGTCTTTTCTTTTTTCTCCACTCATTTTTAATTAATCCTTTCTCATTTTTCCTTACTATTTCAAATTTTTTCAAACTTTTTCTCACTTTTTTAAAGATCTGTCCCAAAAATCCCTATATGTAGGGATTTTGAGATACGTCCCTAAATCCCTATTTCTATTCTACACTTTTCAAACTCGCTATCATATCTATTTTCTTTAATGCAAAATATGTTACTATACTTACTATTATTGAGAATGCTGCTGTTATTAATACTGCATATAAGTAACTTAGCGGATTTATTATTTTTACAAATCTTAGTATGTCTATTTCACATGTTCCTAATATATATAAGTTTAAAAAATATCCTGCTACTAATCCTAATATTATTCCTATTATTGTAAGTAACACTGTTTCTCTTGATATATATGTATATACTTCTTTATCATAAAATCCTAGTACTTTTATTGTTGCCAATTCTCTTATTCTTTCACTTATATTTACATTTGATAGGTTATATAGTACGACAAATGCCAATAATCCTGCTGAAATTATTAAGACTACTGCTACATAATTTAGAGAGCTCATTGTATCGTCTAATGCTCCCATAATTGTTGATGTTAGTGTTAATGTTGATACTTCATTTTGTGATACTAATTCTCTTGATAGTTCTTCTTCTTGTTCTTCGTTTAAGTTATTTTCTTTTACTAATACTACATTTGTGTTATATGTTTCTTGATATAGTTGTTCGTAAAATTCTCTAGACATATATACATAATGTGATATATAGTTTTCTGCTATATTTACTACTTTCACTTCTTTTTCTACATCGTTTGAGTCTGTTATTTTTATTGTATCTCCTACTTTTGCTCCTATTAATTCTGCTAGTTTATCTGTGATAACTATTCCTTCATTTCCTAGATTTAATTTTTCTTCTGTTTCTACATCTCTTAAATTGATTACTTTTTCTAGTTCGCTATTATCTTTTGGAACTATTAATTGGATATCTTCTTGTTTATCATCCTTACTTGCTGTTCCAGCCAACATATATCCTTCTGCTACTTCTGATATTTTATCATTGTTTTGTAAGTTTGTTATAAAGTTTTGTTTTTGAGTGTCATCTAATGATGTTTTTAATCCTATTTGCATATCATAATTGAATATGTTCTCATATTGTGCAGGAAGTATTGCTGAAATCGAATCTTTTAGTCCAAATCCTGCAAGTATTAGTGCTGTACATCCACATATTCCTATTATTGTCATCAAAAATCTCTTTTTATATCTGAATATATTTCTTATTGTTACTTTTTGTGAGAAGTTTAATCTTTTCCAAATTGGTGTTATTCTTTCTAATAAAACTCTTTTTCCTAGTTTTGGTGCTTTTGGTCTTAACAATATTGCTGGTTCTTCTTTTACTTCTCTTAGTATTGAATATATTGTTGCTCCTACTATACAAATATATATTAATCCTAGTCCTATTGAAGAGAATTCATGGTTAAATGATACTATAAATTCTGGTAGTTCATACATCATTGAATACATATCCCAAATTATTCTTGGTAATAGTTGGAATCCTATATTCATTCCAATTACTCCACCTATGATACATGCCAAACTTGAGTATATAATATATTTTAATGATATTTGGAATTTATTATATCCTAATGCTTTTAGTGTTCCTATTTCTTGTCTTTCTTCTTCTACCATTCTAGTCATTGATGTTAGTGATACTAGTGCTGCTATTGCAAAAAATACTATTGGGAATACTATACTTAAATTTGCTATACTATCTGTATCTTGTATAAAACTACTATATCCTGAATTTTGGTTTCTATCTAATATGTACCATTCTGGATTTTCTATTTTTGATACTTCTTCTCTTGCATCTATTAGTTTCCCTTCTGCTTCATTTATTTTACTATTGAATTCTTCTCTTGCTGTTTGCAATTCAGCTTCTGCTTCTTGAATTTCTTGTTTTGATGATTCTAATTGTTGTTTTGCGTTATTTATTTCTCTATATGTTCTTGTTTTCTGTGCTTGTAGATTTGCTTCTTGTGTTGTTATTTCTCTTTTTGCTGATGCAATTTGTGTCTCTGCACTTGATATCTCTTGTTTTGCTGTATTTACTTGTGTTTCTATTTGTGCTATTCCATTTTCGATTGTTGTTTTATTTGTTTCTAATTCTTGCTTTTGCGTGTTTAATTGTCTTTTTGCTTCTTCTAAAATTAGCTTTTCCTGTTCTGTTAATTCTGGATCTTTTAGTTTTTCTTCTATTTGTGCATAATTTGTATTTATTTCGTTTAATCCTGCTGTTACTGTTGTTAAATTATTTTGTAATTCAGCTTTTTGCGTTTCTGCTTCTTTGAAACTTGTTTCAGCTTCTTGTTTTTTATTATTTAGTTCTAACTCGTTTGCTGTTATTTGTGCTTTTGCATTATTTATTTCTTCTTCAGCATTTGCAAATTCTCTATTTGCTTTGCTTTCATTTGCTTTTATTTCTGCTTCTCCTGAAACTATTTCATTTTTTCCTTCTTGCACTTTAGCTTCTGCATCACTTAGTTGTTGCTCTCCATTTTGTTTTTCTGTATTAAACTCATTTTCTGCTTCAGCTATTTTCTGATTTGCTTCATCTATTAATTCATTATATCTTGCTTGTTCTCTTTCTTCTTTAATTGCTTCTACATTTGTCTTTGTTTCATTTATTAGGTCTTCATATCTATTACTTGATGTTTGATATCTATCACTATTCTTTACTTTTATATATATTTCTGTGTATGCTTCACTATTTACATTGTCTTTACTTATGTAGATATAATAATTGATTGAGCCTGCCCCTAGTTTGCTTGTTCCTCTTTCTCTTGATATGTATAATGGACTTTTTACTGTTCCTACAATTTTTAAATTTTTTTCTTTTAAATACTCTGTATCTTCATCGCCTTGTATTTCATTTTCTTCTGGTTCTATTTCTATATAATCTCCTATTTTTTTATCATTTAGTTTTAGGAAATTTTCCTCAACGACACATTCATTTGCATTTTGTGGCATTGTTCCTTCTACTAATATAGGTTTATTTATTTCATCAACGCATAGTATTTTTGCAACTACTTCTTTGTCATTTAATTTTATTAAACCGTCTTTACTATATGTTCCAATGACTTCTTCTACATTTTCAACTTGTTTTAATGCTTCTATATCTTCATCTGTTAATCCTAATGTGGAAATTACTTCTATATCATATACATTTTGATTTTTATAATATGTATCTATACTATCTAACATATCTGGAGATGCTGCTCTTAGTCCTGAGAAGAATCCTACTCCTAATAATGCCATAAGCAATATTGAGATGAATCTTTTATAGCTTGTTTTTATTTCTTTAAAACTATCTTTTAATAATGCTTTTTTTACTTTATATTTCTTCGTTTTTACTACTTTCTTATTTTTATTTTCAACTTTTTCATTTCTTTCTTTCTTTTTCTGCTTTTCTTCTTTTTTGTCTTTTTCCATAATTTCCACCTCCTTAAGCTTTAGTATATTTTTGATGTTTTACCATTCTATTTGTTCTATAGGTAGCGGTTTTTCATTTATTTCTATGCTTTCTGCTGTTCCATTTTTAAATCTAATTATTTTATCTGCCATTGGTGCTAGTGCTGCATTATGTGTTATTATTAAAACAGTCATTTTTTCTTTTCTTGCTGTATCTTGCAAAAGTTTTAGGATTTGCTTTCCTGTTTTATAGTCTAGCGCTCCTGTTGGCTCATCACATAATAATAATTTTGGATTTTTTGCCAATGCTCTTGCTATTGCCACTCTTTGTTGCTCTCCACCTGATAATTGTGATGGAAAGTTTTTCATTCTATCTTTTAATCCTACTTTTTCTAACACTTCTTCTGGATCTAATGAATCTTTACATATTTGAGTTGCAAGCTCTACATTTTCTATTGCTGTTAAGTTTTGAACTAGGTTATAAAATTGGAAAACAAATCCTATGTCTTCTCTTCTATATTTTATTAATGCTTTTCCTTTTAATTCTGAAATTTTTTTATCGTCTACTATAACTTCTCCTGATGTTACATGGTCCATTCCACCTAATATATTTAAAGCTGTTGTTTTTCCAGCTCCACTAGGTCCTACAATTACTACTAATTCTCCTTTTTCTATTGAAAAATTAGTGTTATTCAATGCTTTTATTATTATTTCTCCCATTTTATATTCTTTACATACATTTTTAAATTCTATATATGCCATAATTTTCACCTCTTTTGAATATTATATTTTTATAAAATTCAATTATCCCTATATACAAATTATAACATATTTGGAAAAAAAGTTAAAGTAAAATCAAACGATATATGCAATTTTATTTTGCGGAAAATATTTTTTCATCAGATCCCTGAAAAATAGCTCTCCATCTTGTCTTATCTCATTTTTATACATATATTTTCCTTTACCTCTACCTGTCATTATTTCTTTATTATATAAGTTTATTGCATTTGGAAAAGCCTCTTCATTTATTTTTGTATGAACATAGCTATATGTCATAAATATTATCTCAAAAAATGCTTCCTTTTTTATCTTATTCGAAAGCTCGCTTTCTAATCTTTGGACAAGTTCAGTATATTTTTCTTTCCAATTTTCTACTAGTATAACTGGTGCAATTAGTATCCCTACTTTATATCCTGCTTCCCCTAGCTTATTTATTGCTTCTATTCTTTCATTCAGTCTTGATGTTCCAAATTCTACTTTGTTTATTATTTCTTCTGGATTTACACTCATTCTTACAACTATTTTTCCTTTATGATCTAATGGCAAAATATTATCTACCATACTGAATTTTGTCGGAAATGTTAATTTTCCCTTAGTTGTATTTTTAAAATTTTCAATTGTCCATACTAAATTATTTGTAATTGTATTTTCTAGTATTAAATCACTATTGCTTCCTATTTCAAATGTTAGTTCTTTTTCTGATTTTTCACTTGTTTTTATTATTTTGTTTAACATTTCTTCTCTATTCACAAACAGTCTTAAATATGCACATTTGTTATAATTACATACTAAATAACAATATAAACATGATGCTGTACATCCTGAAGATGTATATGGCACCAAAAAATCTGATGTTTTATGATTTTCTACAAATTTATGTGTTTTTCTTGTTCCTATAATTAAATTTCTCTTCATATATGGAAATTCTTTATTTGATTTTTTTCTCATTTCTTCTATGTTGTTATGGTTTTCTATTTCAAATTTTGGTATTTCTTTATATTTTTCTAACAATTCTTTTCCAAGTTCATAATTCTCAATATTTTTCTCAAAATAAATAGCTTCTGGTTTGAACATAAAAAACTCCTCCTTGTTTTTCTATTCTTTCCAAAAGCTATTTTTATTATTCTTATTTATTTTTTCTCTCATATACTACAAAATCATATTCTAAGTCGTTTTGTTCTATATCTTCGCCTTTTTCTCTACTTACTTCTTTCCAAATATCTAAATTGATTTTTGGAAAAACTGTGTCACCTTCAAAATCTTTATGTATTTCTGTTATATACATTTTGTTTACATATGGCATTAGCAAATTATATATCATTGCCCCACCAATCACAAAATTTTCTTCTTTATTTTCAATATATTCTTGTATTTCTAACATTGAGTGTACTATTTTTACATTTTCATCATTTACCTTAAAGTCTGAATTTTGTGTAAATACTATATGTTTTCTATTTGGTAATACTCTTCCTAAAGATTCAAATGTTTTTCTTCCCATTATGATTGTATGTCCTGTTGTTATATCTTTAAATCTTTTTAAATCTTCTGGTATATGCCATAATAACTTGTTATCTTTTCCAATTATATTATTTTGTGCTTTTGCTACTATTATACTTAACATTTTTTATCCTTTCTGGGGACGTATCAAATTGAACAAATTTTGAACGATTTGATACGTCCCTAAATTGCAACTGGAATTTTCCCAATTTTAACTTCTTTGTTGTAATCGTAATTTTGTACTTCAAAGTCTTCTACTTTAAATTCATAGAAGTCTTTTGTTGGATTTTTTATGACTAATTTTGGAACTACATCTACTGGTGTTGCTTCAAGTAATTGTTTTACCAAAGGTATATGTCTATCATATATATGGCAATCTCCTATATTGTGTGTTAACGTTCCTACTTCTAGTCCTGACACTTGTGCAAACATACATTGTAATGCTGCATATTGCATTACATTCCAGCCATTTGCTGTTAGCATATCTTGTGAACGTTGATTTAAAATAAGGTGTAACTTTCCGCCTTTTACTAGCCATTGTGTTCCATATGCACATGGTTCTAAGTTCATATCCTTTAATTCTTCGTGATTAAATAGATTTGTCATAATTCTTCTGCTTGCTGGGTCATGTTTTAGAAGATATAAGCAGTAATCAACTTGGTCCATTACTTTTATTCCTTCTTTTGTTTTGAATTCGTATTTTTTGCCTAGTTGATATCCATATGCTTTTCCTATTGTTCCGTCTTCTCCTGCCCATTGATCCCAGATATGTGAATGCAAGTCTTCTATTTTATTTGACTTTTTCTGCCATATCCATAAGATTTCATCAATGGCATTTTTTATTGTTTTTGAGTTGTTACGAAGTGTTATCATAGGAAATTCTTTTCCTACATCATATTTGTTTTGTACTCCTACTATTGAATAGTAATTTGCTTCTGCTCCATCTTCCCATCTTGTTCTTACTCCTGTTCCTTCTGATGAGAATCCATGTTCAATTATTTCTTTACATGTTTTTATAAATTGTTCATCTGCTTGCGTCATTTTATATTCCTCCCATTATTTTATTTTTTTCAATATATCAAACTTTATATTTTTTTGTCAACGGGGACGGAGATTTTTGACAACATATTAATTTAGCAAAAAGTTTAAAGTTAGAAGAAGTTGTCAAAAATCTCCGTCCCCATTGACATTCCATTTTGGTACATATTCTTCTTCATGTTCTCCTAGTTCTTGCATATATCCATTTTTTATATCTAATTCATAGACAAAATCTTCTATTTCTTTAAACTCTTTTTGTGTTAATTTTCTATTTAATTTTTCATCTTCCTTTGCTTTATATGTAGGAAAATATTGTGCCATTACATTTATATATACATCATTATTTATGTTTTCTTTAATCCATTTTAATATTTTTTTACTATTTTCTATATTATTTGGTAACACTAGATGTCTTATCATTAATCCTTTTTTTATTATTCCTCTTTCATCTAATAATGTTTTTCCAACTTGATTATACATTTCTAAAATTGCTTTTGTTGTAATTTCAAAATAGTTATCAATTTTAGAATATCTTTTTCCTATTTTGTTGTAGTAATATTTTAAATCTGGCAAATATACATCAATATATCCTTCTAATTTTTTTATTGTTTCTATACTTTCATATCCATTTGTGTTATATATTATTGGTATATGTAGTCCATTACTTTTTGCTATTTTAATTGCTTCAATTATTTGTACTGTATAACTTGTTGGAGTTACTAAGTTTATATTTTCTACATCTTTTTCTTGTAATTCTAGCATTATTTCTGCTAATCTTTCTATTGATATTTCTTTGCCTTTTCCTAATTGACTTATTTCATAGTTTTGGCAATATATACGGTTTAAGTTACAGTTAGAAAAAAAGATCGTTCCAGATCCTTTTTCTCCGCTTATACATGGCTCTTCATATTTATGTATAGAATATAGGGCAATTTTTATTTTATCAGTTGCTTTGCATCTTCCTATTTTCCCTTTTATTCTATTTACTTTACATTTATGAGGACACATTTCGCATTTTTCTAGTTCTTTTAGGTAATTTGATTGTTCCATTTTTTCCCTTTCTTTGTCAAAAATCTACGTCCCATTGACAACTTTTATTACATAAAAGTTATCATTGTCTCCTTTTTGCAATGTTACTATTTTTTTTGAAAGTTTATCAATATTTTCCTTTATTGTATTTACTATTACTGTTTCTCCATCAGTATCTTTTACTGTTGCTATTTCTTCTCCATTTAAATTTTCTATTTTGATATCATAACCATTATTACTTTCTTCTGTTTCATTTGAATAATCCTCTAAATATTCTGCAATTTCTACTTTATATTCATTTTGGCTTTTTTCTATGCTGTTTATATAAAATACATCTTCTTTATTGTCTGTTTGTACTTCTCCTGCTACATATAAGTTTAAAGATTCATCATATTTTAAATTTTCTGTTCCTTCTTCCGGAAATTCTTTTGTGAAATTTGGTCCAAATATTTCTGTTGCTTTACTTTGTATTTGTTCTCGTGATACTGCATATTCTTCTAAATTGTTTACTACTACTTGCCATAGCCATAAATCTGGTGCATTGTTTATGTCATCAAATGTGGGTAATGCTTCTCCTGTTACTTCTTTCCAAGCATAAATTTTTGTTATATATTCTTCTATTTGCCCTACTTCACTTGCTGTTACATTATTACTATTTATGTTACTTCTCCTATATATTACCATCCCCACAAATATTACTAATAACACACATATTATAGCTATCAATTTCTTCATGAATATGCCTCCTGCCTCTTTTGTTTTTTACATTCTATCACAGGCTATTTCTAAATTCAATATAAATATTTCCTTTTTCACAAAATATAGAGTAGAAACTTTTGTCTCTACTCTTACTAATTTAAATTCTTAATTTTTGTCCTACATATATCATATTAGGATTTTCTATTTGATTTAATTCTGCTATTTCATTTACTATGGCTCCATACATTTCTGCAATTTCACTCAATGTATCTCCTCTTTGTACTGTATAGATGCAATGTCCACAGTCATGTTCTACATTTGTATTTGATATTACTCTTGTGGTTATAGGAACTTTAATTATATTTCCAGCATATATCCTGTTTGGGTTTCTGATTCCATTTAGATTTGCTAATACATTTACTGTAGTTCCATACGTTGATGCTATTTCACTTAACGTGTCTCCTCTTTGTATTGTATAATTAATTGTAGATGTTATTGTATTATTTGATGTGTTTGGTATTTGTAATATTTGACCAACATATATTAAGTTTGGATTTCTGATTCCATTTAGCCTTGCTATTGCATTTATTGTCGTTCCATATTTTAAAGCTATTTTACTTAATGTATCTCCTTTTCTTACAACATAATTTTCATTATTGTTGTTATTGTTTCCTGAATTTGATGTATTATTTTTAGTTGGTATTAATAATTGCTCTCCTGTATATATTAGATTTGGATTTACTATTCCGTTAATCCCTACAATTTCATTTACTGTTGTTCCATATCTTAATGCAAGTTCACTTAATGTATCTCCTCTTCTTACTGTATATGTTATATAGTTGTTGTTTCCAGAATTTTCGCCATTACCATCATCGCTTCCATTATTTCCGTTTCCTTCGTTTCCACTATTACCATTGCCGTTATTTCCTGGATTTATAGGTTCTGTACTTGATAAAAATATTTGCTCTGTGAATCTATCTCTATCTACATATCCATTTATTCCATCTACTACACCTCTATCTGTATATTGAAAACCTATCCATATATTCCATTTTCCGTTATTTTGAGGTTCATTTACTCCATATTCTGCTACCCATAAAGGATATTGATTTGCGAGTTCTTGGCTAAAAACTGTTCTTGCACTATATGTATTGCTATATACTACCATTTCCTTTCCTGTTATTTCTTCTACTCTTCTTAAAAATGTAAATGATATTTCGTTTACTTCCTCATTTGTTAAATTCCCAAATACTTCAAAATCCATTACTAGTCTGCAATCTGCTGTCATTCCTGAAATAGCATTTGCAAAATATTCAGCCTCTGCTACTGCCTGTGCATTATTTCTTGCTCTTACAAAATGATAAAATCCAATTCTTAGTCCATTTGCTCTTGCATTTTCATAATTTTGTCTTAAATATGCATCTGTTATTGTTTGACCTTCTGTTGCTTTTATATACACGACTTCAATCCCTGCCGATCGTACTCTTGCATAATCAATGCTTCCTTGATAATTGCTTACATCTATTCCATTATATATATTGCTACTTGATGGCTCTATTGCTTTTACTTTTGTAATGGCTATGCTATTAAGTATTATTAGCATAATTACTATTGTTGCATTTATTTTTGTTAGTATTCTTTTCAAAATAAATACCCCCATTCATATTACATAATATGAATAGAGGTTTTTGGTTGTGCTATTCCATATTCCATCTAAGTATAACTTTGAATAAATCTCCATCAATTGAAATTTTAAAAGTTCCTCCTTGAATTTCTGTTAAACTCTCTGCAATTGATAAACCTAAACCGCTTCCTTCTGTATATCTTGATTTATCTCCTCTTACAAATCTTTGCATCAATTCTTCAGCTGAAATATTTAGCCTTGTTGCAGAAATATTTTTTATTTCTAGTTTTATTTCTTTTTGCGTTTTTTGTAAATTTATATATACTCTTGTATTTTCCATTGCATATTTTGAAATGTTGCTGAATAGATTATCAATTATTCTATACATATATCTATTGTCAGCTTGTATTTTTACATCTTCGTTTGTTACATCTAAATCAATTTTTAATCCTTTTTCTTTAAACTTATCTTCAAACTCACCAATTGCTTGATTTATTAATTCTTTTAAGTTTATTGTTTCCAAATTTAATTTTACATTTCCAGAAGATACTTTTGAGGCTTCTACTAAGTCTTCTATCAATTTTTTAAGTCTTTGTGATTTTTTATCCAATATTGCGATATATTGTTCAATTGTTGCATTATTTATATCTTCTTTCTTTAATAAATCCACATAATTTATTATTGAAGTTAATGGTGTTTTGATATCATGTGATACATTTGTTATAAGTTCTGTTTTTAGTCTCTCTGATTTTAGACTTTGTTCTATTGCATTTGAAAATCCTCCTGCTATATCATTGATATATTTTGCCATGCTTTTTAATACACCTGTTAATTCTTCTTCATTTAAGTGTACATCTGACTTTCCTTCATATATATCTTGCAATGCTGTTTGAATTTTATTCATTTTTTTGTTGTACTCTAATAATTTATATAAAGTCCAAAACCAAAGTGCTAATAGTAATATAACTGCTATAAATGAACCTACTCCTGCTAATATTATTGATGCTATTATGAATAGAACATATAATATTATTATCTTCCTACTTGTTTTTATTTTGTTATGTTTATCATCTCTAAATGTTTTATTTAGTTGATTTTTGATCCATCTATATATTCTATATGTTGTAAATGTATGCCAAAATTCTTTTGCTTTTATTCTTTTTATTATTGTTGTTATATATAAAGCTGTACTTGCATATGCAATAATATAACATATACTCATAATTGGTATTAATAGTTCCTGTGGCATATTATAATTTACTCCTGCAACAAATCCACTACACATTATGCCAACTACCATAACTACAAAAAATGTTAAAACTTCAAATGAAAATTTGTCAATTCCATTTAAGCTTATTCCTTCTTTTCCCTTTTCATGTCCTATTGCCCATATTAGATATATTATCATTGCTACTATTAAAATTGATGTTATTGGTATTAAGTATGCTGGATAATTTTGGTGTCTTTCAAATAAATTATATATAGTTTTTTGTATATAGAATGAGTTTGAATATGATATATCTTCTGGATTTAGGTTTGTATATATTTTAAATCCCTCTAATGCATTTGATGAATAATATGTTGATATAATATATTTTGCATTTTCTTGGTTTAAATTTTCTATGTTTGTATTTATTGTATCATTTTCATATGTCCAATATATTGGCTCATTTGCCATTTCTTGTATTTCTAAGTTATAGTCTGACGTTTTTATATTAGTATATAAATTCCCTGTACTTTCATCTATTATAATGTAATTTATAAATCTACTTATAGAATAATCATCATAATTTATGGATCTATAATATACTTTTCCTTCATAACTATTATCATTTATTTCTGTATAATAATATGGTTCATTATCAGGATTTGTCCTTTTTGCATTCTTTATAGTTCTTGTGTATGTGTAAATTGATGATAAATATTCATTTGAAAAACTTTCTGTTTCTATATATTCTTCTGGCTTTATGTTTGAGCCATTTTCTGTAAATAACACTATATTTAATATGCTTGCTATCAATATTACTCCCATAATTGGTATTAAAATATAGCACAGCATTTTAGTTAATGTTGATTCTCTCAATTTTTCCATATGCTCACATCCTTTCATAATAGATAAGGATTTGGGGACGTACCTCAAAATCCCTCTATTTAGGGATTTTAAGGTACGTCCCTAAATCCCTATTTGATATCTTCTATTTTATATCCTATTCCCCACATTACTTTTAAATATTTAGGCTCTTTTGGATTTATTTCAATTTTTTCTCTTATGTGTCTTATATGTACTGCTATAATGTTTTCTGCACCATAGCTTTCTTCATTCCAAACATTTTCATATATTTGTGATATTGAAAATACTTTTCCTTTATTTTTAAGTAAAAATTTTAAAATATTATATTCAGTTGCTGTAAGTTTGATTTCTTTTCCATCAACAACTACTTTTTTACTTTCATCATCTATGCTTAAATCTCCAGATTTTAATACATTTTCATTCTTTTTAGGTGTTATATTTCCAAAATCTACATATCTTCTTATGTTAGACTTTACCCTTGCAATTAATTCTAATGGATTAAATGGTTTTGTTATATAATCATCTGCACCTAAATCTAACCCTGATATTTTATCATAATCTTCTGACTTTGCAGATAACATGATTACCGGAATTGTCTTGCTTTTTCTTATTTCTTCTAAAGTTTGTAACCCATCTTTTTTAGGCATCATTATGTCTAATATGATTAAATGAATTTCATTTTCATTAACTTTTTTAATAGCTTCCTCTCCATCATATGCTTTTATGATATTATATCCTTCTCTTGATAAATATATTTCAATCGCATTTGCTATTTCTTTGTCATCATCAACTACTAAAATATTGTACATAATTAATCTCATCCTTTCCTAGAGGTACAGATCAGGTTGGAAAAGAATTAAATTTTGGCTAGGAAAACAAGTTTGAAATTTATGAGGCGTACTTTTTGTACGTTGATTAAATTTCAAGCGAAGTTTGACAACGCCAAAATTGTAATTATTTTTCAACATTCATCCCTTCTTATTAAACTAGTATTATAATACCACAGGTTTATTAACTTTGTATATAAAAAATATTAAGATTTTATTAAAAAACTAGCATTTTCTAGAATTTAGAAAATGCTAGTTCTTTTTGTTTTTCTTGTTCTTCTGCTACGCCTGTTGCTATTATTGTTACTTCTACTTCTCCATTCATGTTTGGGTCTATTACTGTTCCAAATATTACATTTGCGTTTTCGTTTATTCTGTCATTTACTAGTCCTATTGCACTATTTATTTCTAGTAAGCTTAAGTCTTCATCTCCTTTAATGTTAAATATTACTCCTTGTGCTCCATCTATTTTGCTTTCTGTTAATGGGTTTGTTATTGCTTGTTTTACTGCACTTTCTACTTTTCTTTCTCCTGATGCTCTTCCTATTCCCATATATGCTTTTCCATTATATTTTATGGTTGTTCTGATATCGGCAAAATCCACATTTACTTCTCCAACTGATGTTAATAAGTCTGTAACGCCTGTGATTCCTTGCTCTAATATTTTATCTGCTATTGAAAATGCTGAATTTAATGTTATTCTATCACTTGTTGTTTTTAATAGGTTATCATTTAATACTACTATTAAATCGTCTACATTTTCTCTTAATTTTTTTATTCCATAGTCTGCTCTTATTTTTCTTGCTTTTCCTTCAAATAGGAATGGTTTTGTTACAACTCCTACTGTTAATATTCCCATTTCTTTTGCTATTTCTGCTACTACTGGGGCTGCTCCTGTTCCTGTTCCGCCTCCCATTCCTGCTGTTATGAATACTAGGTCTGCTCCTTGCAATATTTGTTTTATTTCTTCTTTATTTTCTCTTGCTGCTCTTTCTCCTACGTTTTCATTTGCTCCTGCTCCTAGTCCTTTTGTTGTTTCTACTCCTATTTGTAATACATTGTTTGTTTTTGCTCTTTTTAGTGTTCCTGTTTCTGTGTTTAATAGATAAAATGATACTCCTTTTACATTGTCTTCTATCATTCTGTTTACTGCATTGTTTCCTGCTCCACCTACTCCTATTACTTTGATTTTTGGTGTTTTGTTTTGTTCTTTTGGTTCCATGTTTATATTATACATTTTTATTTTCATTCCTTTCTTCAGGTATAAATTTTGTTGGAAAAGAATAGATAATTATTTTCAACCTTTTTCCTCTTTATGCGTCATGTATATTTCTATCATAATTTAAGTTTAAATTCAATAGGGAAATTTAAAAATGTATAAAAAGTAAGATAACTTTATTTTAATATAGGATATCCTTTATTTATATTTTCGTTATCTAAACTAAAAGCATTGTTTTCTTTATTTAATAATTCTATAAAAGTTGTTGTTTCTCCATTTTCCAAATTAATATTACTTTTATTTTGCATTTGACTTTCTGTTAATTTCATGCAATTTTCCATTATTCCTGTATTTCCTCCTGACATTTCATTTGTATTAATTGTATAACAATATTTAATGTTTCCTTTATTATTTCCAATAATTCCTCCTCTGTTGATTCCTCCTTGAATATTTCCTACATTATATGAAAATTCTATACTTCCATTGGTTTCATTTCTTCCTGAAATTCCTCCTATGTCCCAATTATTAGAATATGCATCTACTTCTCCTATATTATAACAATTTTTTATTGTTCCAGAATTGATTCCTACAATACCACCTTTAGCATATCTTACATAACTTGTCGGAGCTAGTATGTTTCCTATATTATAACTTTCTTCTACTATTCCAGAATTACTACCTACAATACCACCTATTGTATGATCTCTTAGCATTAATTCATGAGTATTTATACATTTTTTTATAATTCCACTACTCATATTTTGTCCACATATTCCTCCTCCACTCGCATTTAAATCTAAATATCCTTTATTTTCACAGTTTTCAATTAATCCAATATTTCTTCCTACAAATGCTCCACCGTAATTGCCTGTTAAATGTATTTCTATCTGATTTTTACAGTTATATATTTTTCCGTTTTCATTATTTATACTTGCCATTCCTGCAATATAATTGCGTCCTTGAATATATCCATTTAATATTATATTTTGGATTGTACCACTATTAGAATAAAATATTGCTTTATTATCTCCTCCATTTATATATATTCCTTCTATTTTATTATTTTTTCCGTCTAAAATTCCTCCAAAATGGCTAGAATATGTTCCTATTGGTTCCCATTGATTTTCTTCGCTACAATTTAAATCAATATCATTTTGTAATACATAGTGACTGTCCATATTAAATTTGTATTTTTCTCCTCCTGCTTCTTCTATTATTATTTCTTCTCCTGTCCCTATTTTCTTGAATTGTTCACCTGTATATATTGGTATTATGTTTTGCTTTGCGTGTATATCCATTTCCTCTAACCATTCTGCTTGCTGTTTACTTACTTTTTCTTCGGTGTACACTAATTCTCCATCTTCCATATATAACATTTCGTTATATTTATCATCTATTCCTACTAAATTTTTTAAAGTTCCGAATTGGAATTCTTCTCCATCATTTTTTACTTCTTCTATTTCTATTTTTTCTTTTATATCTTTTATTTCTGCCATAAATTTTGCTTTTCCTGCATTATTTAATATTCCATTGTCTCCGTGAAATTGTTCCGATTGTTATACTTGCTAAAATTAATAAAACTATTATGGTTATAGCTAATGCTACTAATGTTATTCCTTCCTGTTTTCCTCTTATGTTGTTTTTTCCTGTTTTCTGGTAAAATCTTCTGTTTTTGCTTTTCTTTTGCATATTTGCTCCTCCTTCTACTAATCATTAAGTAAGATACTTAATGATTCTGAAGGAAATAGGAATAGCTTGATTTTACTACTAAAATAAGCTATTCCTGTTCTTAATTTTATTATTTTGGTTATTCATTTTACTTCAAATTTTGTATTTTGTAACTATTGACATTACTGCTTTTTATTGGTATTATATTTTTAGAATTTAATCATTAAGTATCTTACTTAATGACTTTTTTGTTCTCCACTTTTTAGTAAATTAGATAGAAATTTTGTATTTTTTTCTGTTTCTTTACATATATCTTATGCTATAATATTAATATATAAATTATTATAGAAAGTACGGTTGTTATGTTTATTAAATATGTTATTAAAAATACAGATTGTGAATTTACTATTAATGATTTGTTAAAAAACAAATTTAATATTTCTGCAAGATTACTTAATAAATTAATTAGAAATAAAAAAATACTTGTGAATGGTAATGTTTTTGATACTAGATTAAAATGCAATTCTGGAGATGAATTGCTTATTGATTTTTCTGCTGAAGAAGATAATAGTAATATTGTTCCTACTAAGATGGATCTATCAATTGTTTATGAAGATGACTGGATGTTAGTTGTTAATAAACCTGCTAATATGCCTGTTCATCCTTCTATGGAACATTTTACTGATTCTCTTGCAAATGGAATTAGATTTTATTTTGATTCTATAGGTTTGAAGAAAAAAATTAGGATAGTAAATAGACTTGATTTAAATACTTCTGGCTTGGTTATTGTTGCAAAGTGTGAGTATATTCAAGAATGTTTAATTAAAGAAATGTCTGATGGCTCTTTTAAAAAGAGTTATTTGGCTTTAGCTTCTGGCATTTTTAATAAAAAAGATGATGTTTTGATTTTTCCTATTGCTAGAAAACAGGGTAGCATTATTGAAAGATGTGTGGATTTTGAAAATGGTCAATTTTCTAGTACTCATTTTAGGGTTATAAAAGAAATTGATGGCAATTCTTTGATTTTATGTTCTTTGAAAACTGGCAGGACTCATCAGATTCGTGTTCATTTGTCTTATATTGGTCATCCTTTAATTGGAGATTCTTTATATGGAAATTGTTCTGCTTCTGAGTTTCCTAATGGGCAGAAATTACATTGCTATAGGCTCAAGTTTGTTCATCCTGTAACTAAGAAATTGCTTACATTAAAAAGCAAATTTTGAGATAGAAAATTTTAATTTTTCTATCTCAATTAGTTGGAAATTGTTAGCTATTTTTAAATTTCCAAAGCTTTTCCCAAATAAATCGAATAAATATATTTTTTATCAACTTTTCTGCTTAAAGCTTCTTCTAATGCTGTTTTATACAAACTTAACTGGCTGTTGTATTTACTAATTAGTTCATTTTCTTTTCCTTCTGGCACATAATCTGTTTTGTAATCTACTAGTATAAGATTATCATTTTTGTCTATGTAATATAAATCTATAATACCTTGAACCAAAATATTTTCATCTATATTTTCATCTTCATATATCTCTTTTGCAGGTATATTTAAATAAAAAGGTTTTTCTTTATAAATTTCTTTTGCTTCTTTTAAATCTTGACCTATTTGTGATTTTGTAAATTCAAGTATTTTATATGGATTTACACTTTTAGCTTCTTTTTCTGTTAATATATTTGTATTTTGTAATTCTATTATAAAGTTTTGTATTTCTTCTAAATTATATTCTTTTTTTGCATCTAATTTTTGTAAGCAAAGATGAGTTATAGTTCCTTTTTGTGCAGATGTTAATTTTTCATCTTTGTTTTCTTTTAAGAATTCCGGTTTTCTAAATTCACTTTTTTCTTCTTTTGAAGATGTTTTGATATTTTCTGTTTCTTTTAATTTTTCTGTACTTTTTTCTATATTTTTTGTATGGCTTCGTTGTTGTGAAGTTATTTCTTCTAGACTTTGAATTTTCTCCTGCTCTAATTCTTTTATCTTAGTAACTGATATTTTTGTTGGGATAACTGTGCTTGCTAAAAATGCGTATTTGTATTCCAATTCTTTTTGTATTGTTTTATATAAATTTTCTTGATGTTCAAATTCTGTTTCCTCTTGTATATTTTCAGGCACATTGTTTAGTAACTTGTTCCATTTATTCATTTCTTCTTTTTTATCTTTTATTTCTAATTTTAATGAATGGCTTTCTTTTGCATTTATATACACAAGAATTATCCAATCTAAATATGATTTTGCCTTCTTTATTAGCAAATGATTTATTTTTCCATTTTCTTTTGGATAAATTTTATTTAAGTTTTCCCATTTTTCAATCTTTTCTTGTATATCTTTTCCAATTCCTGTTATGTATAGTTTTTCTTTTGCTCTTGTCAATGCAACATAAAGTATTCTCATTTCTTCAGATATATTTTCATTTTCAACTTGCTTTTTTAATGCTTCTCTTGAAAGTGTATCATATTGTATTTGTTCATCATAATTTATGTATTTTACACCTATTCCTAAATCTTGATGTAGCAATACTGAATCTTTTCTGATATCCTGCATATTAAATTGTTTATTTGTATTTGCTAAAAATACTACCGGAAATTCCAATCCTTTACTTTTGTGAATACTCATAATCCTAACTACATCATCATTTTCGCCAATTATTTTTGCTGTTCCCATGTCTCCGCTACTTAACTGCAACTTTTCCATGAATTGTATAAAATTATATAATCCTTTAAAACTTGCACTTTCGTATTGCCTTGCTTTTTCAAATAGCATTTTTAAATTTGCTTGTCTCAATTCCCCATTTGGCATAAGTCCGACATAATTATAGAATCCTGTTTCTATATATATTTTCCATATTAATTCATCTAATGCTAAATATTCTTTTTCTTTTCTCCATTTTTGCAAGTTCTCTAAAAAATTATTTATTTTTTCTTTTAGTTTTGAATTTACATTTGGAACTGCTTTTTGCATACAATTATAGAAATTATCATATTTATCACTTAATCTAATTTCTACTAATTCATTATCAGTAAATTTTCCGATATTAGATCTTAATACTGATACTAATGGTATATCTTGAATTGGATTATCTATTATTTTTAATAAATTTAATATTGTTTGTATTTCAATTGTTTCTAAATATTGTTCTGAACTATCTGAGAATACAGGTATTCCTAGATTTATCATTTCTTGCTCATAAATATTTGCTTTTTCTTTAGTTGACCTTAATAAAATTACAATGTCTTTATATTTAATATCTCTAAAACTTTCAGCTTTTCTGTCATATATTTGATATTTGCTTTGTACTAATTCTTTTATCTTTTTTGCAATGTATTTAGCTTCGATTTCTATATCTTCAATTTTTTCTAAATCTTGTATTTCGTCATCATTATCGCTACTAATTTCTATTTCTTCTGCATCTTCATTATGGGTTGATTCTATTATATCAATCTCTGTTTTCAATTCTTGATTTGTTTCTTTATAATCTGTTGCACCTAGATTAAGATATTCATTTTTGTTGTATTCTATTTCACCAATTTTTTCACTCATAATATTTTGAAAGACTAAATTCGTAAAATCTAATATGTTTCCTCTACTTCTGAAGTTTTTAAATAGTTGTATCTTTTTGCCTTTTTTCATATCTTGTATTGTTTCTAATTTTTCTGCTTCATCCTCTACAATTTCATATTCGTTATATTTTGATAAAAATAGCTTTGGCATTGCTTGTCTGAATTTATATATACTTTGCTTTACATCTCCTACCATGAATAAATTGTTACCTCTTGATACAGATGTCAAAATTGTTTCTTGTACTAAATTGCTATCTTGATATTCATCAATTGCAATTTCTTCAAACTTTTGAGTGTACTTTTCTGCCACTTCTGTTTTTACTAAATTTCCTTGCTCATCTTTCTTTACCAAAATTGATAATGCAAAATGCTCTATATCACTAAAATCTAATATGTTTTTCTCTCTTTTTTTCTTTGAAAATTGTTTGTCAAATTCTATGATTAAGTCTTTCAATTTTGTTAATGTTTTGTACATATCATAGATATCTTGGTTTGATTGTTTTGAATCAGATACAAATGTATTGTTTAGTTTATCATATAACTTTTTTCTAACTTGATCACGAATTGCTTTTGCTTCATCTTTTATATCTGAAGTAACCTTTTTTCGTGGCCAGTCTATAAATTTAAAATTTTGTGCTATATTATATGTATTGTCCCAATTATTTAAATTGTTTTGCAAATTTTTTAGTTGCTCTATATCACTTAAAATAGCATTTTTAAAATCTTCTAATTCTACATCGTATGACAAACTTGAAACTACATCCTTTAACATCGCCATATCATCTTGAACTTCTTCAGATACATCATTTAATAAGATTGTTCCCCATATAGTTTGGCTAAAATCTTCGTCTAGTTTATCTTTTAAATTGAACATCTCTACTTTTTCTTGTAACCATTCTAAAGGTGATGGATTAGATGATATAAAGTTATATATCTTTAATATTAAATCTTTTAGTGGTGTGTCATCTCGATAATTCGTATATGTTTTTATTAAATCAGTAAAATTCTCATCTTCATTAATGTATTTCTCTTCAAAAATTTCATCCAATGTTTCTTGTTTTAAAAGTTCAATCTCTGTTGTTTCTGCTATTCTGAAATTTGGAGATATATTTTCTAATTCATAAAAATGATTTTTGACTATATCTAGACAAAAAGAATCAATTGTACAAATTTGAGCCATATTTATTAATGTAATTTGTCTTTGTAAATCCTTATTTTCTGGATCTTCTTCTATTTTCTTATATAAAGCATCTAATACTCTTTCTTTCATTTCTGCTGCAGCTGCATTTGTGAATGTCACTACTAATAGCTTGTCTATATCTATTTTTTCGTTTATAACTTTATTTATAATCCTCTCAACTAAAACTGCTGTCTTACCACTTCCAGCAGCCGCTGCAACTAATATGTTTGTTCCTTTTTTATAAATTGCTTGCTTTTGCTCTTTTGTCCAATTTGGCATTTAATTTCCTCCTTTAACCAGGGATTTTGGGGACGGACTCATTTTTCCCTTTAATTTATTTAAATATTATTTTAAAAAACATATATATAATGAAGTGAATGCGCAGTTTGGAAGGATGTCATCAAGAAAAGGGAAAAATGAGTCCGTCCCCAAAATCCCCCTATTCTTCCCATTCAAGTTCCCAGCCTGCTATTATGACTGTGTCTCCATCACATACTCCTAGCTCTTTTAACTTATCATCTATTCCCATGTTCTTCAAACATTTATGGAAATAGTACATAGATTCATTGTCTTCTATATTTATTCTTCCCATAAGCCTATCTACTGCTCGTCCTTCTACTATAAATGTATTTCCTTCTCTTCTTGCTGTCCATTCTTGTTCTTTATCTTTTAATGTGTAGACCATTTTTTCTTCTATCTCTATTAATTCTTCTTTTGGTAATGTTTCTAATACTTTTGAAACATGGTCTATTAAATTTTGAACTCCTTCTCCTGTGACTGCTGATATTTTATATAGCTCTAAATTTTCTTTTTGAGCCAATTCTTCTAATTCTTTTATTCTAGTTTCATCTTGCATTACATCTATTTTTGTTGCAACTAAAATTTGTTTTCTTTGACTAAGTTTTTCGCTATATTTTTTTAGTTCTTGATTTATCGTATAAAAGTCATCTACTGGATTTCTTCCTTCTTCTCCTGATACATCTATGAAGTGTAATAATAGCCTTGTTCTTTCTATATGTCTTAAAAATTGTAGCCCTAACCCTACACCTTCACTTGCTCCTTCTATAATTCCTGGTATATCTGCAATTACAAAACTATTTCCGCTTTTTGCTTTTACTACTCCTAGGTTTGGTTCTAATGTTGTAAAGTGATAATTTGCAATTTTAGGTCTAGCATCTGTAACTTTTGATAAAAATGTTGATTTTCCTACATTTGGATAACCTAAAAGCCCAACATCAGCAAGTAATTTCAGTTCTAATATTACTTCTTTTTCTTCTCCTTTATCTCCATCTTCTGAAAATCTAGGAGCTTGCCTTGTTGATGTCGCAAAATGAGAGTTACCTCTACCACCTCTACCACCTTGCAATACTAGTTCTGTTTGGTTTGGTTTTGATAAATCTGCAATTACCTTACCTGTTTCGGCATCTTTTACAACTGTTCCTATTGGCACTTTTATATATAAATCTGCTCCATATTTTCCATTACAATGACTTCCGCTTCCATTTTCTCCATTACCTGCCTTATATTTTTTATTGTATCTAAAATCTATTAATGTATTTTTATCTTTGTCAACTTGGAAGTAAATATCTCCTCCTTTTCCTCCGTCTCCGCCATCTGGTCCTCCTGCTGCTACATATTTTTCACGACGGAAGGTTGCTGCTCCATTACCTCCATCTCCAGATTTAATTATTATTTTCGTATAATCTGTAAACATAATCTTCTCCTTCTTGTCCATTTGGGACGTAACAAAATGGACAAAAATTGTCCGATTTGATACGTCCCTAAAAGACCAAAATTTGTCCAAAAGGGACAAGTCTCCCTCTGATTAATCCTCAAAATAATTTAGCTTCATTGCCTCTTTGACTTTTTTCATTGTTTCTTTTGCTGTCTTTCTTGCTTTTTCTGTTCCCTCTTTTAAAAATTTATTAACTAATTCTGGATGTGCTTCATAATATGCTCTTTTTTCTCTAATTGGTTTTAAATATTCTATTATGTTTTGTGCTAATTGTTTTTTGCATGCTACACATCCTCTTTTTCCTGCTCTACATTCTTCACATACAGTTTTTACATCATCTTCGTTCGTAAATAACTTATGATAATATGCTACCATACATATATCAGGATTTCCTAAATCATCTTTTTTTATTCTGTTTGGGTCTGTTACTGCACTCATAACTTTTTTTGTGATTTCTTCTTCACTGTCTGATAAATATATTGCATTTCCGAAGAGATTTTCCCATTTTTTCGTTTCCATCTAAGCCTTTTATCCTTTTTCCGTTTGATAAGACAATTTTAGGTTCTACTAAAACATCTCCATATATACTATTGAATTTTCTTACAATTTCTCTACATTGTTCTACTAATGGTTCTTGGTCTTCTCCTGCTGGAACTAGTTCTCCTTCAAATGTTGTTATATCTGCTGCTTGGCTTACTGGATATCCTAAAAATCCATATGTTACACTTTCTCCAAATAATTCTTTTTTTTGTGCTATCTCTGTTTTTACTGTTGGATTTCTTTGAAGTCTTGCTATTGTTACTAAATTTGAATAATATATTGTTAATTCCGCTGTCTCTGGTATCATTGACTGTATATATATAGTTGTTTTTTCTGGATCTATTCCACATGCTAAATAATCTAGCATTAGTTCTCTTACATTTTTTCTTACTTTCTCTGGGTTGTTAAAGTTGTCTGTTAATGCTTGAACGTCTGCTATTAATATATACATATCATATTCTCCACTATTTTGCATTTCAACTCTTTTCTTTAAAGAACCAAAATAGTGTCCTATATGTAATTTTCCTGTTGGTCTATCTCCTGTTAAAACTCTTTTTTTCAAATTAACCACTTCCTCTTTCTTCAAATTAATCGAAACCTGTCCCAAGTTGACCAAAAATGGTTAAATGGAACCTGTCCCCAATTGACCAAAAATGGTTAGACGGTACCTGTCCCCAATTGACCAATTAGGTCATATTCGTTCGTTTCTATGATTTTGCATTTCACAAATTGGTTTACTAAATCTTGATTTTTTTCGTTTTTAATGTATACTAATCCGTCTATTTCTGGCACATCTTGCATTGTTCTACCTATTAGATATTTTCCGTCAAATGATTTATCTTCTATTAGAACTTCATATTCTTTTCCTATTTTACTTTTTTGTATTTCTTCTGATATTCCTTTTTGTTCTTTCATTATTTGATTATATCTTGATTTTTTTGTATTTCCATGTATTTGATTAGGTAATTTTTCAGCTGGTGTTCCTTCTTCTTTTGAATACATGAATGTTCCTAGTTTATCAAATTTTGCTGTTTTTATAAATTGTTTTAATTCTTCAAATTCTTCTTCCGTTTCTCCTGGGAATCCTACTATTAGACTTGTTCTTAATGTTACATCTGGTATTTTGCTTCTGATTTTTTCTAATAGTTCTGTTATTTGTTTTTTACTTGTTTTTCTATTCATTCTTTTTAATACATTATCAGATATATGTTGTATTGGTATATCAAAATATTTTGATATTTTTTTATTGCTAGCTACTGTTTCTATTAGTTCATCTGTTATTCCTTCTGGATAAGAATATAGAAAATGTATCCATTTTATTTCTTTTATTTTACTTATTTCTTGCAATAATTTTGCAAGTTTTGGTTCTCCATATATATCTATTCCATATTTGGTTGTATCTTGTGCTATTACTATTATTTCTTTTATTCCTTTTTTTGCAAGCATTTTGGCTTCATTTATGATATCTTCCATTTTTCTACTTACAAATGGTCCTCTTATATATGGTATTGCACAATATGTACATTTATTGCTACATCCTTCTCCTATTTTTAGATATGCATAATTTTTTCCTGTTGTTATTGTTCTATTTATATATTGTTCATAACTAAACATTGGCAATGGTTTTATTTCTGATATTTTTTTACTTGTTTTGTTTTTTGTTTTTGTTGCGATATCTCTTTTTACTAAATCTTCTATCATATTCCAAATTTTATCGTAGTCTTCTAGTTTGATAAATAAATCTACTTCTGGTAATAATTTTATTAGCTCATTATAATATCTTTGTACTAGGCATCCCATCACTATTAGATATTTGCATTTCTCCTTTTTGTAATTTGCCATTTCTAAAATAGTATTTATAGCTTCTTCTTTTGCTTGGTCTATAAATCCACAAGTGTTGATTGCAATTATATCTGCTTCTTCTGGATTATTTACTATTTTATAATTGTTTTGTTTAAACATTCCTATTGTTATTTCTGTATCTATTAAATTTTTGCTACATCCTAGTGATACAAATCCTATTTTCATTTTGATTAGCTTTCCTTTCAATGTTTTTTACTTTTATTTTTAGCTATCTTTATGACTACATATATGTTTTCTGGTCATTTCTAGTAAGTCTAATTTTGTGAATCCTTCTACTTGTGTTTTGCTTCTATCTTTTTTTAGTTCTTCTTTTAATAGTTCTTCTATTTTACTTTTATTGTTTTTATTTGTCATGTCTATATAGTCTATTATAATGATTCCACCAATATCTCTTAATCTAAGTTGTTTTGCTATTTCTATTGTAGCTTCTTTATTTACATTATATATTGTGTCATCTAAATTTTTACTTCCTATGTACTTTCCTGTATTTACATCAATTGCTGTTAATGCTTCTGTTTTGTCTATTGTTATAAATCCTCCGCATTTTAGCCATATTTTTCTTTTTTCTAGTTTTTCAATTTGTTTTACTAAATCATATTTTTCAAATATATTATCTTGTGATAATTCTAATTTTACATTTGATACTTCTGGATTTTCCTTTAAATATTCTTTTAAATTTTCATATTCTTTTGCACTATTTGTAATGATTTTTTCTAATTTCTTATTTTCTGATAAATCTATAAGCATTTTTTGTATTATTGATTCAGACTTATATATTAATTCACTTTTATTTTTGCTTTTTTCATACTTTTCCTTTATTTTATTCCATTTTTCTTCTGTTCTTTTTAGATCCTCAATGATTTCTTTTTCTTTTCCCTTAGCAGAAGTTCTTATAACTGCTCCATTTCCTTTGCTGATATTTTCTTTTACTAATTTTATCAATCTGTCTTGTTCATTTTTTTCTTCTATTTTTTGTGATATTGTTACAAATTCTGTATTTGGCATAAATACAATGTATTTGCTTGGTAAACTTATATGTGTTGATACTCTAGCTCCTTTTTGCTCATTGCTATCCTTTTTTATTTGGACTAATATTTTTTGCCCTGGTTTTACTAATTCTTTTATACTAATATTTTTATTAATTTCGTTTTTTGTTTCATCTACTTTTGGTAATATATCTTTTATATGTATAAAACTATTTTTTTCAGTTCCGATATCAATGAATGCTGATTGCATTCCTACTATTATATCTTTAACTGTTCCTACATATATATTTCCTTCTCTTCTATTTGATTCTTTATCTTCTTCATAGTATTCTATTAGATTTCCATTTTCTACTAATGCTATTTTTTCTTCTTTGTTTTTTTCTTCTACTAATATCTCTAACATTTTCTGCCTCTTTCTTTTCTCAAATTTACTGATTTTTGTACAACAAATACTGCTTTTAGGAAATTTTTCTAATTAAATTTATTCATTGCTGTATCTACATCACTTTTTAATATTTCAATTACAGCATCTGCTGCTTTTTTTACTCCTTCTTCTAATATTTCCATTTCTTCTTTGCTTACATATCCTATCACATAGTTTATTTTGTCATATTCATTATCAGGTTTTCCAATTCCTATTCTTATTCTTGGAAATTCTTTTGAACCTAGATTTTCTACAATTGATTTCATTCCATTATGCGATCCTGGTCCACCTTTTTTTCTTATTTTGATGGCTCCTTTTTCTATGTCCATGTCATCATATATTACTATAATATTTTCTATTGGGATATTATAGTATTCCACTATTTCTTTTATTGATTCTCCACTTAGATTCATAAATGTTTGGGGTTTTAATAAAATGACTTTTTGTCCTTCTATATTGCATATTTCATATAAACCTTTAAATTTCTTTTTTGTTACACTGATGTTATATCTTTTTGCTATTTCGTTAATTGTATCAAAACCCATATTATGTCTTGTATTTGAATAATCTTCCTCTGGATTTCCTAGTCCAACTATTAGATACATATTATCGCTCCTTTTATACCCGTATATTTTACATTATTTTTGCGTTTTTTTCAAGTATTTTACTTTATAGAAAATTATATTTTCTATAAAGTAAAATATAGATGCACAGAAAAATTGCTTTGCAATTTTTCGCGTCGACAAATCTTATACGCTTCTTGCTAGACCTTAAATTAATGTACCAAATATTAAAAATTAGAGAAAAGGTCTAGCGAAGCTAGATTTGTCCTTATTTTATAATTTTTCTGCAAATCTTGCTGAATGTGCATGACATATTGCCATAGCCATACTATCAGTTATATCATCAAGTTTTGGAAGCTTATCTACATTTAGAATCATTTTTACCATTCTTTGTACTTGTATTTTATCTGCTCTACCATATCCTGTTACCGCTTGTTTTACTTGAAGTGGTGTATATTCATAAATGTCTAGATTATTTTGCCTTGCTGTAATTAATATTACTCCTCTTGCCTGTGCAACATTTATTGCCGTTTTTGCATTATTGTTAAAAAACAACTCCTCTATAGCCATAGCATCTGGCTTATACATCTTTATTATATTATCCAGTTCTTTGTTTATTTTTTCTAATCTTAATGGAAAAGATGTTTTCGCCTCTGTCAATATTGCCCCTGATGTTTCTAAATGAAATTTATTTCCAATGTAATCTATGATACTATATCCTGTTATTGCAAATCCTGGATCTACTCCTAATATTCTCATTTTTATCACATTCCTTTTAACGTATTTTTCCTTTAGTTCGTCTTTTGTATTATATCATATCATTTTACAAATTCAAGCTTTTAGGGACATACCCAGCAAAACAAAATTGTCCAATTAGGAAGACCTTGTTTGGTCTGTCCCTTTTGGACAATTTTTGAACTTTTGGGACGTAGCATTTCGTGCAAATTTTGTTCAATTTGATACGTCCCTAATTGACAATTTTAATTATTGCTGCTACGCTCCATGCTTGTGATACTGCTCCTTTTGGTTCGAAAGGTTTTATTGAATCATATATTTCTGCAATACTTCCTATACAGCCTCTTTCATTTATTTCTTTCTTGAATGTGTTTAATACATCCAATTTGAATTTTCCTATTTTTTCTTCTATTTCTTTTTTGTCTTTCTTTATTTTTGTTGCATTTGCCATGTTTACTAATGCATCATAATATATTTCAAGTAACCAAACCCAAGTTATTCCTTGGTGATAGCTCATATCTCTTTTTCTGGCTTCTCCTTCATATATTTCTACATAGTTATCTTCTCCTTTTGCCAATGTTTTTAGTCCATATTTATTTAATAGTTTTTTCTCTACTGTATTTATGATATTTTTTGCTATTTCTGAATTTGGCTCTATTACTGGATATGTTAAACTTAATGCAAATAGTTGGTTTGGTCTTATTTTACTATCTCCTAACACATCATACAAAGATTTTCTTCTTGCATTATAGAATTTGTTATTAAATGATATTTTGCAGTTTTCTGCTAGTTCTTTATATTTTTTGACTTCACTTTTTTTACCTATTTTAGATGTTAAGTTTGCCATTATCATTAGGCTATTATACCACATACTATTTATTTCAACTGCTTTTCCATTTCTTGGTGTTACTGCATAATCTCCTATCTTGACATCCATCCATGTATTTTGTGTACTTTCTGTTCCTGATACTAGCAAATAATCTGAATCTAGGTATATGTTGTTATTATCGACATCTATTCCATTTATGTAGTTTTCTATTATATCTTCTAGTTTTTTATATACATTTTCTTTTATAAAATTATAATCTCCTGTATATTCTAAGTATTTTTGTATTGCTTCAAATAAAAGTAATGATGCATCTACACTATTATATAATGGTCTATTGTCATATCCTGAGTATCCATTTGGTACTAATCCATATTTGATATCTCTTATCATTGTTAAAATTACTTCTTTTGCTATTTCATATCTTTTTGGTATTAGTAATAAGCCTTCAAATGAGATTAGTGAGTCTCTGCCCCAATCCAAAAACCAGTGATATCCTGCAATTATTGTATGTAGATTAAATGATGTCCTTTTTACTATGAAATCGTCTGATGTTGCAATTAGTTCTTTTAATAATTCTTGCTTCTCTTTATTATATTTGCTTTCTTCCATTAATTTTGTGTCTTGTATTATTTTTTCTTTTCTTTCTTTTTCCCTTTTCATTAGTTCTTTAACATTTATTTCATCAATATTTTCTTCAAATGAACATATGAATGATAATTCTCTTTCTTCATGAGGTCTTATTCCTACTTCATAACTACCTACTACTATATGATTTTCTTCTGGATAAAATCCTCTTTTTTCTTCTTCAATATAGAACATATTGTAGAATATGTCATTTTCATGTGGATGATATTTTCCTTCTGATAAATACATATATATTGGGTTTTGTTTATGATTATCTATTATTATTTTTACTTTATTTCTTTTTATATCTTGTCTTAATTCAAATTTAGAATTTGTATTTATTGAATGGAAATCTCTGAAATTCATTATTGGTGATATTGTCAATTTTGCATCTTTTTCTCCGTTTTTTATTTTATAATATAGCCCTACTGTGTTTTTTCCATATTCCATACATATTGATTTTGTTATTACTGTATCTTCTACTTTATATGTAAATGTAGGATAATATTCTTTCTCAAAACTTTCTTGATATTCAAAGCCTTTTGATATATAGTCATTTCCTATATTTGTAAACAAATCATATTTTTTATCATTTAGTTCTAGGCTTTCATCTAGTTTTGATAATATTAGGAATCTCATTGCTGGTGGAGATATTGGTGCTATTAATAACCCATGATATTTTCTGGTATTTGCTCCAATTATGCTAGAACTTGCAAATCCTCCTAATCCATTTGTGATTATCCATTCTCTCTTTAGTCCTTTTTCTAGATTTAGATTTTCCTTTGTAATTTTCATTGCTTTCATTCCTTTCTCTTATGAAATATCCAAAAATGATTTATTTTAACCTTTTAATTTACTGTTTTCTAGTTCTTTAATCATTTCTTCTCTAATTTCTTGTGGTGTTTTACTTGTTTTTCTTCTTACTTCTGATGAATGTTTTCCTTTTTGCACTTTGTTTTTTGTTTCTACATTTGTTTTCAATGTTTTACTTCTTACTTTAGTTTGACTTGTTTTTCTTTGTTGATTTTTCTTTTTAGTCTTTTCGTCTGCTTCTTTTATTGATGCTATTCTTTCACTATATTTACTGCTAAATTTACTCTTTCCTCTTTTTGTTTCTTTAGCCTTACTTGGATTTTTTATGTTTTTCTTTTCTTTCTTTTCCATTTTTTTCTGTATTTTTTGTATTCTTTTATCTTCTCTTAATTTATTGCTTAACATCATGTATTGAGGATCATTTTGTTTATCTTGATATTTTAAGTCATCACATATTAACTCAATTATAGATGATGCAACTAAATTTGGATCATGTCTTATGTATCCATCTGTTACTGTTGCCAAATTTCGTTGTAAAAATTTAATTCCTTTTATTTTATCTATATCTTGTTCTACTAAGTCTTGTCCATCTTTATTATATTTTTTGATTATTTCTGGAACAATTTCCCCTGTATCATATATACAATAATCAACTATTCCTTTTCCACAATGCTCTAGTATTGCGTTTATATGGTCTGATACTGTATAATTATCTGTTTGTCCTGGCTCTGTCATTATGTTACTTATATATATTTTTATTGCAACTGATTCCCTTATTGCTCTTGCAACATTATTTACTAATAAGTTTGGTATTACATTTGTATATAAACTTCCTGGTCCTATTATTATACAGTCAGCATTTTTTATTGCATCTAAAACTCCCGGAGCTGGTCTACAATTTGAAGGATTTAAATATATTCTATTTATTTTTGTTACTTTATCATATACTACTTCTGCTAATCTTGATTTTTCTTTTACAACATATCCATTTTCTAATTCTGCTGTTATGTTCATTTCATCTAATGTTACAGGTATTACTCTTCCTGTTATATTTAATACTTCATTACTTTTCATAATGGAATCTGTAAAATCTCCATTTACTTTACTCATTGCTAGAAAATATATGTCAGAAAAAGATAATCCTTTTAATTTTCCATCTTTGAATTTGTAATTAAATAATTTATCTAATTCTCCTTCTTCATTTTCTAATGATACTATACTATCTCTGATATCGTCTAAAGGTTTTGTTCCTAGTTCTTTTCTTGAAGTGCTTGCTTCTTCTCCATAATCAGATACTGTTACTATTGCTGTTAAATTATCTGTATATTTCTTTAATCCTGCTAAAACTGTATTTAATCCTGTTCCTCCACCTATGACAACTATATTTGGTCCTTGTTCATATACTTTTTTGTTGAATATTAATGATTTTATATTTACATTTTTTCTGTTTTCCATTCTATTGTCAGTTGATTCTACAAGTAACTCTAATGTTCTTTTATTTATATATATTAGCCCTATTACTATTGCTAGAAAACCTACTACAAATATTACTATTATTTTACCAACTTCTTGGAATGATACTTCTTTTAAAACTAATATTTCTGCTATTCCATAACAAGCTAAAATTATTCCTACTAATATTAAAAATATCCACCTTTTCATCTTTGTGCTAGATTTAAACCAATGCATAAATCCTTTCATTTGATTTCCTTCCTTTCAGATATATAACTAATTTATTCTCCTAAAACTTCTACTTCTAAGTTTATTTTTTCTCTATATTTATCATATATAGTTTTTTCTATATGCTCTATTAACTGTATTATATCTGTTGCTGTCGCATTTCCTTTGTTTATTATAAATCCTGCATGTTTTTCTGAAACTTGTGCTCCTCCAATACTATATCCTTTTAATCCTGCTTCATCTATTAATTTTGCTGTTATATAGTTTTCTCCTCTTTTAAATGTACTTCCAGCACTTGGATATTCTAAAGGTTGTTTTTCTATTCTATATTTTTTGTATTCTTCCATCTTTTGTTTTATTTCTTCTTTTTTCCCTTTAGCTAATATAAAATTTGCTTCTAAAACTATGTATTTTTCATTTTTTAAGATACTGCTTCTATATGTAAATTTTAAATCCTTATTTTCTAATTCTTTTATATTGCCTTTATAATCACATACAGTTACACTTTGTAAAATGTCTTTTATCTCTTTTCCATGTGCACCTGCATTCATTCTTATTGCTCCTCCTATTGTTCCTGGTATTCCTGACAATTCTTCAAGCCCACTGATTTCTTCATTAAGGAGCTTTTGTGCAATTTCTGTTAATTTATTTCCTGCTCCAACATTTAATATTATTTTTCCTTCTTTTTCTTTTACATCATATTTTTTAATATTTATTTGTAAAACAATTCCTTTTATTCCGTTATCTTTTACTAGAATATTACTTCCATTTCCTATTATTGTTATGTTTATATTATTTTCATTAGCAAAATCTAATATATCTTTAAGTTCTTTATAACTTTCTATTTTTATATAACATTCAGCTGGTCCACCTACTTTGAAACTAGTATGTAATTTCATCGGTTCATCATATTTTATTTTTTCTTTTGCTATTTTTAAGCTACTATGCTCTATTAAATGCTTTATGTCCACGAAAAAACCTCCTGATTCTAGTCTGTGCTATCTTTTGCATATACATATGCAGGTTCTCCTGATCCTGTTTTTTGATTTGTAATGTTTATTGCTAATCCTAGTTTATAATTTATTATATATGAATCTTCTGTATTTGTTATTTGCAATTCTTCTAAATCTGTTGGTGTTAATAAATAATAGTCGCCTGGTGTTGAGTTATTATTTAATAATTGAGTTAATTTTTGATCACTACCTAATTCTGTAAGTTCATCTTTTATATCATCCATTGAACTATATGGTGTTCCTGGATATTGATTACTATTCATTATGCTTTCTTGTGTGTATCTTTCTAATGCTGCATGTTGTACCATTTCTACTTCTGATATTAATATATTTTCTTTTGCATCTTTTATGCTATCTGTTCCTGTATATACTGCAATTGATGCTAATATTAATAAAACTATTATTGTTATAACTAATGCTGCTAATGTTATTCCTTTATCATTTCTTATTATTTTCATTATAATATATCTCCCTTCATCTTTTCTTTTGATTACTATGTTCTTAATATATCATTTTTTTAATATAATTACAAGGTTTTAAAATAAATTTAGTTACAGTTCGTTACTGGATAATGGTCTTTTAATTTATTTTATCAAAAACGTTGATATTATAATATTTTAAAGTTCTCCTGTTCATTTCATTCAAAAAGAATTCATAAGGCTTTCTCATGAGCCTCTTTCATTCAGGCTCAAAATCAAAGATTTTGCCCATGAACATTCCTCATTCGAAAGCCAAATGAATTCTAATTTTCATTCCAATCAAGCGTATTTTCATTCCAATCAAGCGTCGAAGCTTTAAAATATTATAATAGCAACGTTTTCTTGTTTGAATTTGTTCATGATCATTATCCAGCAACAATATTTATGTAAATTTTTCCAAAACTATTTATTTTTTCTAAAATATATAGTATAATATAAGTGTGATGTTTATTTTAGGAGGATTATTATGTGGCAAATTTGGTTAATAATTGCTGGAATCTTTTTTGTAGGTGAAATTTTTACAGTTGGCTTTTTACTTTTTTGGTTTGGAATTGGAGCTTTAATTGCTTTAATTACAAGTCTTATTACATCTAATGTGATTATTCAAACTGTCGTATTTTTAATTTCATCTGTTATTTTACTTTTTGCAACAAAACCATTAGTGAATAAATTTTTAAATACTGGAAAATCACTTAAAACTAATGCGTTTTCAATAGTTGGAAAAAATGCACTTGTAATTAAAGATATTGATTCTATGAAAGGTAAAGGTCAAATAAAAGTAGATTCTGAGGTTTGGTCTGCTGAAAGTGAAGATGGCGAACCTATTGAAAAAGACACTGAAGTTAATATTGTGAGAATAGATGGTGTAAAAGCTGTTGTTAGAAAAATTTAATTTTACATAGTTATTAAAATTTATTTATATATATTGAAGTTTTACTTCAAAAAAGGAGGATATTTTTATGTGGATTTTAATTGTTTTACTTGTTATTATCTTAATAATTGCATTTTTCTCTATTAAGATAGTTAAACAAGCAGAGGTGTATATTATAGAAAGATTAGGTAAATTCTACAAAGTTGCAGATGCTGGTCTTACTGTAATTATTCCATTTTTTGATCATGTAAGAAGTGTTGTAAGCTTAAAACAACAAACAATGGATATTCCACCTCAAGGTGTTATTACAAAGGATAATGTTACAATTACTATAGATACAGTTGTTTTCTATCAAATAACTGACCCTGCAAAAGCTGTATATGAGATTCAAAGCTTGAAAAAAGGTATTGAATATTTAGCTATTACAACTATTCGTGATATTATCGGTAAAATGGATTTAGACGAAACATTTAGTTCAAGAGATGGTATCAATACTCAATTAAGAGTTGTATTAGATGAAGCAACTGATAGATGGGGATGTAAAATAGACAGAGTTGAAATTAAAGACATTACACCTCCTGCTGATATCAGAGATGCAATGGAAAAAGAAATGAATGCAGAAAGAAATAAAAGAGCTATGATCTTAGAAGCTGAAGCTCAAAGACAATCTGCAATTACTATTGCTGAAGGTAAAAAACAAGCTTCAATATTAGAGGCTGATGCTGATAGAGAAGCTCAAATTAGAAGAGCTGCCGGTGAAGCTCAAGCTATTAAAGAAGTTGCAGAAGCTAAGGCAAAAGAAATTCAAATGGTTTATGATGCAATTAAAAAAGCAAACCCAGATGATAAATTAGTTCAATTAAAATCTCTTGAAGCTCTTGAAAAAGTTGCTGATGGAGAAGCTAACAAAGTATTTATTCCTTTTGAAGCAACTGGTGCTTTAGCTGGTCTTGGTAGTTTATCAGAAGTTGTTAAGGCTGAAAAATAATTACAATTTTGGCGTCGCACAGTGGCGAACTTCATTTGAAATTTAATCAACGTACATGAGTACGCCTCATAAATTTCAAACTTGTTTTCCTAGCCAAAATTTAATTCTTTTTCACCCAGATTAGTGCCTTAAGAATAATATCAAATGATATTTTTAAAACGAAGGATTTAAATTTCCTTCGTTTTTTTGTTTTTTATGTTACATTATTAATCTATTTTATATATATTGATGGATCTATTGCTACAGAATCTTTTAATATTTCAAAGTGTAAGTGTGATTCATCTGCTATTTCGAAAGCAGCTGTATTTCCAACAGTTCCTAAAGCCTGTCCTTTTTCTACTTTTTCTCCTTCAACAACAAATTCAGAAGTTAATAAATTTGAATAAACTGTTTCATATCCTCCTGTATGTTCAACAACAATAGTTAATCCATATCTAGGATCATTTTTTATTGATTTTACTGTTCCTGCTTCTGCAGAATTTACAACTGTAGTTTTATCTGCTTTTATATCTATTCCTGTATGAGTAGTCCATTCCTCTAATGTGTTTGAATAAATTAAATTATCTTTTGCGAATTCTTTTACAATTTCTCCCTCTACTGGTTTTTGAAAAGATAATTCTTGATTTTCTTCACTTTTTGCAGATGTTTCCTGAGAGTAATTAGTTGTTTGTTTATTGGCATTATTAACTTGCTCATTTACAGTAGATGTCTTTGTTGTATTGTTTGTGCTTGTATTATTTGTATTTACCTCATTTGTGCTTTCTGAACTGCTATTTGTATTAGCTGTGGTATTTGTCTCATTGCTATTTACAGTATTTGCATTATTTAATTCATTTGCAACTTCATTAATACTTCTTCCTATTTCTGAACTTGCACTTTCTGTTGTCTCATTATTTTCGTTATTGTTTACTATATTTGCAATTTGCTCACTACTTAAAGATTCACTCCTTACTTTATCATTTAAGCTTTTACTATATGCCAAAAGACCTATTACGATAACAGCTAAAACTCCAATTCCTATTGTAATATACTTGATGATTTTTGCCCCTATGTCATCATCTATAACACTTTTTTCTCTTCTTCCTCTATTCATAAAATCCTCCTTTGAAATAATTTATTATAATTATTTCCTAATTTTAGAAATTTATACATTAATTTGTAAAAAAGGATTTATATTGAATTCACTTCTTTTATTTCAACATTAGTATAAAAATGATGAATTATATCTTCATAGGTGCTCCCCTGTTTAGCCATACTATCGGCTCCTGTTTGACTCATCCCTACTCCATGACCATATCCTTTAACTGTAAACTTTACATTTCCATTTTCTTGAGTTATTTCAAAATTTGTTGACCTTAATCCAAAAATACTTCTTGTTTCTACTCCTGAAATTTCATGATTACCAAATTTCACTGTTTTTACTCTTCCACTTTCTGTATGTTCTTTTATTTGTATATCCTCTGGATTTGAAAAATCTATTGAAATGTCAGAATATTTTTGTTTTAATTTTTCAATTAAATCAGCTTGTGACAAAGTTACTTCAGATGCATATTGTGTATATCCTTCTTCTCCTGCAGTTTCTACTGTTTGTAAATATGGATATCCTGTGCCTCCCCATACATTTACAGGAATTTCCGTTGTTCCTCCACTATTTGAGTGAAAAAATGCATTAATTGGTTCATTGTTATATGTTATTATGAGTCCTTGTGTGCTATTTACAGCTTCAACAATTTTATTCCAATTGCTTTCTCTTAAATTCTCATCCCATCTTGCTAATCTATTTGCTTTTGAAATCCATGCTTGACAACACGCTGAATCATCACATATATCAGCATTATCATGTTTCTTATTATTTACTTTATATATAGTATATGTCCTTGCAACAACTGCTTGTGCTTTTAATGCTTCTAACTCAAAATCTGCTGGCATTTCAGCTGATACGACATTACATAAATAATCATCTAGGTTTACTTCCTCTACTTGCCCAGTATCTTTATGCAATAATTTGATTGTTCCATATTTATTATAATTATATTTTTCAATTGTTGATGTGGCAGTCTGGTTTTGAGTTTCTCCTGATGAATTTGCACTATTTTGATTTCCTTCACTTGTTCCTGCAGAAACTTCTTTTCCGTTTTTTGTAAATAATGCTGGAAGAATGAAACATAGTAATATAAAACAGATTATGTATAAACTAATTTTTTTCATCTACTCAAAAATCCTTTCTAGCCTAAATCCCTTTTTGTACTAATTTGTTTCTCATTTTTTCTAGTACTTTCTTTTCTATTCTTGACACTTGTACTTGGCTGATTCCCAAAATTTTTGCTATTTGTGATTGGGTTTTTTCTTTATAATATCGAAGCAATATTACTTCTTTATCTTTATCTTCTAATCCTTTTATTAAGTCTTTTATTACTATTTTATTTGTTATTAATTCTTGTTCATCTTTTTGTGTTGAAATTTTGTCTACAATACTTATTGTTTTTTCTCCTTTATCAGCAAATACTTTATTTTCTATAGATTCTACTGGTCTTGCTGATTCTATCGCTATATTTATATCTTCTTTTGATACCTTTAATATTTTTGACATTTCTTCTATTGTTATTTCTTTCCCTTTTTTTATTAAATATTCTTTTTGCAATTCTCTGATTTTTATATACAATTCTTTTATGCTTCTACTTACTTTTACTGGTCCATCATCTCTTATATGCTTTTTTATTTCTCCTAATATATATGGTACTGTGTATGTTGATAATTTAACATCAAAGCTTGTGTCAAATCTTTTTATTGATTTTATAAAGCCTATACAACCTATTTGATATAAATCTTCTAACTCATATCCTCTATTGGCAAATCTTTTTACTATACTCCATATTAGACCATTGTTTTGTCTAATTAGTCTATCTAATTCAAATCGGTCTCCTTCTTGCGCTCTTTTTATCGAATTATTATCATTTTCAAACATAACTTTACCCCTGTTTATTCTTTAGTAAGAAATTCGAAACTTTCTTCTTTTTCTGTATTTTCATCTTCTTTCTTTATCTTTTTTGACATTGTAACTCTTGTTCCTAATCCTACAATTGATTCAACTTTTACATTATCCATAAAGCTTTCCATAATCGTGAATCCCATTCCTGATCTTTCTAAGTTTGGTTTTGTTGTATATAGTGGTTCTTTTGCTGCTTCTATATTTTCTATTCCTTTTCCGTGATCTGAAATTTCAATTATAATTTCATTTTCTTTTAGTTGTGCAGACATTCTTACTATTCCTATTCTATTTTCATATGCATGTATTATGCAGTTTGTGACAGCTTCTGATACTGCTGTTTTTATGTCTGCAAGTTCTTCAATTGTTGGGTCTAATTGTGAAGCAAATGCCGCTATTGTGATTCTTGCAAATGCTTCATTAGATGATTTACTTATAAATTCTAGTTTCATCTCATTTTCAAATTGTTCTTTCATAATTGTTTTCTTCCTCCCTTTTTATTTATCTATTAGGAAAGTCATACTGACTTTCTTAATAGATATATAATGCACATAAATTTATTTCATAAATTTAGCGCAGAACAAATTCACGGAAAGCCAAAAATAGATGTTAAAGTCCATTATAATCTTAAGGCTTTCCTATTTGTTCTCTATTTTCATTTATTTCGACTACAGGTATTATTTTCAAAATTCCGCTCATTTCAAATATTTTTTTAACATTTTGAGTTAAGTTTGTTAATTCTAATTTTCCTCCTAACATATTGACAAATTTATACCTGCCTATGATTAGTCCTATTCCTGCACTATCCATGAAAGTAACACTATCAAAATCAAATACAACTCTTTTAGGCATATATCTTTCAATTTCATAATCAGCCCTCCTTCTTATCTTTCGTACTGTATAATCATCAATTTCTTCTGAGATTTTAAATATTAACAGTTTGTCCTTTTCATAAAATTTTGTTTCCATTTTATTATCATTCCTTTCTTTTTGTTGTTGTTTAACGAAACAAATTTAAAGCTTTTTTAATAGATATTTTAATTTGATGATATTTAAATTTCTCTTCTCTTTTATGGTATTTATTATAAAACTTTTTCCAATATTTTCCAAGAGTAAAAAATAAGAAGTTTTGTCGAAATTGAAGAAGTTTTCGACAAATAATTATTTTTGATTTAAAATTATTCAAATATTTATACAAAAAAAATAACCCCCAATTATTAAACTTCTGTATAATAATTGGAGTTATTCTTACTTGTCTTATGCATATTATTTAATTTTTTCTAACATTGGTTTTATATTTTCCTCTGAAACATAATTTGCACCATTTTTAAATAATTCAATTAGTTCGGTATTATTTGGATTTTGCTTTTCTAAAACTTTGCCTACCATTTGTACTATTTTTTTCTTTATACCTTTCAACTTTGCATAGTCGATTCCACCTCTTAAATAAAATAATGGTATATTAACATTATTTGCTGTTTTTAGTTCTTCAATATATTTTGAATCTGGAGGATAAGCACCTACTACACCACAATATTTTATATTGTATTTATTCTTTACTTTTTTAAATCCCGATATTATTCCTGCACATATCCATCCTAAATAAATAATTTCATCATTATTATTTAAATTATGCTTAGCTTCTTTTTCTGAATAGCATGGAATATTCAATTTTTCTGATAACATTTTTGCATATTGAAATGTATGACCAGTATTTGTTTTATAAATTATCGCCTTCATTTTATCCCCTCCAAATTCATTATTAAATTTTTTCTTTATAATATCAAACTAATTATTTTTTTGCAACACAATAATTTTTCTTTTAGTTTTCTTGCAAAATTTTGTCAGCTTCGTTTTTTGTTAAATATTCATATTTTATCATTTTTTCAATTACTTGTTTTTGTCTTTGTTTTGCTAAATCCGCATTTACATTTGGTGCATATACAGATGGTGCATTTGGTATTCCTGCAAGCATAATCCATTCACCATCTGTAAGCTCATCTAAATCTTTCTCAAAATACCCTTTTGCTGCATCTTTTATGTTATAATACCCATCTCCAAAATATAATGTATTTATGTATATTTCTAAAATTTCGTCTTTATTATAATTCTTTTCGATTTCAAATGCTATAAATACTTCTGCGATTTTCCTTGTTATTTTCTTTTCTTGTGTAAAATACTCATTTTTGGCTATTTGTTGAGTTATTGTACTTCCTCCTTCTACAAAACTCATTGCTTTAATATCATTTATCAAAGCTCTTCCTATTGCTATTATATCTATTCCATTATGTTTATAAAATCTATGATCCTCTACTGAAATCACTGCATTTAAATATATTTGTGGCAATTCTGATAAACTAACATAGTTTTCTTTTGATTTTATTTCTTCTACTTTTTGATCTAATGGTATTTCTTCTATTGCCTCTTTATACATATTATAGCCATTACCTACTGCTAATAATCCTATACTAATTATTACTAATGATACTAATAACATTATTTTTAAAAAAGTTTTCATCTATTGCCACCTCTTTTCCTATACATTTTTTGCTATTTTTCATGCTTTGATTATATATCGCAATTATTTTAATCATCTAATATCCTCTTTGATTATATTTTTACTTCCGAAATATGTTGCTAGGAAATATGCTCCATATACTACTCCCATTACTATTATTGTAGCTATTATTGATGGTATTAAATCTTCTTCAGATGCTAAACCTGCCATCATTGAAATTAAGAATTTAATTCCAAATATTGAATGTATTATTGCAAGTATTAAAGGCATTAAAAAGAATATTCCTATTTGTCTAAATAATGATTGATTTATCATCTTTTCATCTACGCCTATTTTTCTTAATATCATATATCTTTGTCTATTATCTGAACTTTCTGTTAATTGTTTTAGAGCTAAAATTGCTGAGCTTGCAATTAAGAATATTATTCCTAAATATATTGCTATAAATGTTACTATTGTTGCTAATCCAACACTAGATTCTATAATTGACGTTCTTGTCATTCCATCTAAAGTTATTCCTTTTGCAATTAAATTTTTATAAAGCTCTGAGTTTTGGGAATCTTTAAACTCATTTTCTATTCTTTCTTTTTCTTCTTCTGTATTTGCATTATAGTTTGCTGCCAAGAATTTTTCTTCAATCATATTGTCTGTAAGATTACAATTGTCTGGTACTAAAATTATTCCTGCATTTACATGACTTGTTGACATATATATAAATCCGCTTTTACATTCTTGATATTTAGGAGAATATTCTTTACCTCCAATATTTATTTTTGTATTCAACTTCAATGCTTCATTTCTGATTTCTGTCATACTATCAAAATCACACAACATGATGTATTCATCATCATTTAAAGAATATTGTTCTTCTCCATATAATCTTGCTATTTTATTATAATCAGAAACTTTCACTATCATTTCAGCAGATTCATAATTTAACATTGAAAACATTGATTTTGCTTTATCAATATATTCTCCTAATGTTTTTTCCATTGTAAGTTCATTTGTTGCATATATTGGTATTTCTATTACATCTTTTAAATTATTCATATTAAATCCATTATTTGTTAAGGTCTCTTGTAATGAAATTTTAGAATCTGCAATTGCTTCATCTGTCAATTTTTCAATATCTGGCAAATTTGCTGTTTTGTATAAATTCAAATCTACTGGTGTCATCTCTAATAAATCTTTTTGCATTGTATTTCTTAATGATAATGCAAATGATAATATTGTAATTGTCATAAATAGCATTAAACATATTACACTCATACTTATTACTGTTGTATTTATTTTGTTGTTTAATTGCCTTAAGACAAACATATTTGTTCCTTTTAAATAAATCTTTTTACTTGATTGTACCATTCTTAATACAAATCCAGATAGTGACCAAAATACTAATATTGTTCCTATTATTCCCATTATGATGATTGGTAACATATCTGCCGCTTCTCTTATTGTATTTGCCCCTGTTGTTACTTTATAATATGCATATCCTAAGATTACTACTGCAATTATAAATATTATTATTGATAATACTGGATTTTTTATTTTTACTTTTTCATTTTTCTTTGTTGCATTTATTAGATTTATTAATTTGTATCTTGAAATTGTAAATGTATTAAGTATTATTACTGCTATGTACATTATTGCAAAATATATAATTGTTTTTACACATGCTTCACTTGAAAATACAAATTGATAATTAGTCATGTCTGCTTCAAATAATTTGGCAACTAATACTGACATAAATTGCGAACCAAATACACCTACAACTAGACCTACAATAAGTGATATGATTCCTACAAATATAGTTTCTATTACGATTATTTTTGATACTTGTCTTCTTCCCATTCCTAGTGTCATATATATACCAAATTCTCTTTTTCTTCTATTTATCAAGAAATTATTTGCATAAACTATTAATATTCCCAAAATTACTGCTACAAATACAGATACCATACCAAGCATACTTACCATAAGTTCAATCATGTCTCTTGTTGATTGTGATACTTCTAACATTGCTTCTTGACTATCAATCGAATTAAACATATAAAATATGCTGACTCCTAAAACTAATGTTAAAAAATATATTGCATAATCTTTAAAGCTTTTTTTCATATTTTTTAAAGCTAATTTAAATAACATCTCCTAGCTCACCTCCAAGTAAAGTTTGGACTTCTATTATTTTCTCGAAAAATTCTTTTCTTGTGCTATCTCCTCGTATAATATATTTACAATCAATTTTAAAAGTTAAAATTACATTAAATAAATGATTGTAAAGAAAATTTAATGTAAAGTAGTAAAGGATTATT